>JAAZDX010000079.1 GCA_012512605.1 Bacillota bacterium | reverse complement strand
TGAAGATTGGGAGACTTCTAGATGCTATATCAGGAAAGATATTCTTCAGCATATCTTAGCCAGGCGCAAAGTAGCTTAGTCCAGTGGGGTCTCGATGGGAAATTGCGAACTATACTTGACACAATCGAGTATACTAAGGTATTATTTTACTAGAATTGGCAGCGGGAGAAGAATATACTTCTTGCGCAGGAGGAGGATTTGGGGGCGGGGAAAGGAAAGTATTTTTGAAAGATTCGATCTCATTCTAGCTATCATTTTAAATGCTTGATCGAGTTTATTCATAACGTTCTGCTAAAGTTTAGTAGAAATACTAACAGGTTATGTTTTTTTGATTAGACGAGGAGGGCAAGTAATGGTCAGTAAGATTAGGACCTTGGTGCAACTGTTGACCAATAAGATTTTGTTCAGTATCAAACGGTTTCCGGAAGCGGCCGGCATGGCCACGGCCACTGTTACCGTGCTGATTGTTATGAACCATTGGCGGGCACCCAAAGAAACGGTTGAACTATTGACCAGAATGGCAATGACGCTGGCTTTAGGATTTCCCATCACTTTGGCTTTGAGGGTGTTGGCCGAACAAGAAACCAAGTGGGGCAAAAAATTGTCAACGCTCCTTTTACCCCTTACCCTGGGCATCCTTGTCATGTATTTTACGTGCCTGCTAAGAGAGCTTAGCCCTTTAACCATCTCCCGTTATATAGCCTACAGTCTCGCTTGTTATTTGGCTTTTCTCTTTATCCCCTATCTCTCTAACCGTCAGCATTTCGAACTTTACGTGCTTGATTTATTCGTGAAATTTTGTGTGACTTATTTATACGCTGCTACTTTATTCCTTGGCTTGGCGGCCATTTTATTGACGATCAATCTCCTTTTTGCCGTCCAGCTCAGCGATAAACTATACCTGGATCTCTGGTTGCTCTGCGCCGGACTCTTTGCGCCGGTGTGTTTTCTGGGGGAAATTCCCGAACGCTCCCGGACGCTTGCGCCGGAGCAATACCCTTATGTGCTTAAGGTCTTGTTTGTGCAGATCCTGATTCCGCTGCTCTCCGTCTACACCATCATTCTCTATGCTTATTTCGGTAAGATTCTGATCACCCAGACCTGGCCGCAAGGGCTCGTTGCCCACCTTGTCCTGTGGTATGCGCTCTGCAGTACCCTGTTGATCTTTATCCTTCATCCCCTGCGAACACGCAACGGGATCGCGGAAAGATTCTCCCAACTTTTCCCCTGGTTTATCCTCCCCCTGCTGGGTATGATGTTTATCGCCATGGGTAAACGAATTGCGGCTTTTGGGGTAACCGAAAACCGGTACTATGTCTTAGCAGCCGGGGTTTGGGTGACCGGCTGTATGCTTTATTACTGTTTCAGTAAACGCCCTCGTAATGTACTCCTCCCGGTCACTCTGGCCGTCGTTGCCTTTCTGACTGTGACCGGCCCTTGGAGCAGCTTCTCGGCCTCCCGGTACAGCCAGAACCGACGATTGGTTACCCTTTTGAAAAAATATGAATTATTGGTCGACGGTGCTATTGTCCCCCGTCCGCATCTGTCCACAGAAGCCAAGTATGAAATCAGTTCCATCATCGCCTATTTCCGGGATCACCATAGTTTACAGGAGATCGCCCTGTTACCGGATGATTTTACCATTGACGATATGGAAAAAGTCTTTGGCTTTGCCTTTACCCGTTCGCATCCGGTTGGACCGGATGGGCGTGAATATTTTTACTACCAATTGCCCGATGAAGAACGACTCATTCCCCTCGAAGGCTATGAGTTCTTTGTTGACCTGACCGGAATCTATAAGGGGATCTATTGGGAACAAACCATCAACCAGAAAGGCTTTACGGTTACCTACTCCGGCCAAGAAAAAATCCTGGTGATTTCCGAGGATAATAAGGAAGTATATAGAAAAAATCTCGCGGACCTGCTCGAAGCAGAGTGGACCACTTTCGAATCCACTGGCAGGTGGTTGATCGTGGACCAGAACGAAAACCTGAACCTACGGTACCTTATTAAACATATTCAGGGGTGGGAAAACCGGAGCACTGGTGAACTGGGGATTGACGGAGTTGGTTTTTATCTTTTTATTAAAAAAAGATAGTCTGCCTATTATGCAGACTATCAGGTCGGGCTCATGCTTTACGTCTTCTTCACGGTATACAAATTTCTTTTTTTGAAAAATAATCCCTTATTTCCTTGTTTTCTCATAAAACAACGCCCCTTTCGATCTTTCCTTTGAAAATGGCAACGAGGTTCCTTTTTTACTTAGTACAGTATATTCATTTATTAAATTAAAAACAAGAGGATCATCTTTAACAGGCAATAACCTCTTCAATCAGAATTTTTCGCCGGTTAATCATGCTTCAGACTCCAACGAATCTAATTGTTTGATAAAGAAAACTTTCAGAAATCCCTGTAAGATTGCATTAATTAATTTCTACAACGCACCTAGGTAATAGAACATGCCACCCCCGGATGAACGTAGCTACGAACTTTGTTCCCAGTATAGCGGTCAAAGATTTTTCTTATTTCATCATGGTTCCCGATAAATACTTCGACAATCTCCGGATCAAAAGACTTCCCGCTTTCCTCCCGAATGATCCGGACGCTTTCAGCATGGGAAAAGGCTTCCTTATACACCCGTTTTGAGCGGAGAGCGTCGTACACATCGGCGACTGCCATGATCCGGGCCGATAGGGGGATGGCCGTCTCCGCCAGGCCGAGCGGATACCCTGTCCCGTCCCATTTTTCATGGTGGAAATGGGTAATACT
>JAAZDX010000078.1 GCA_012512605.1 Bacillota bacterium | reverse complement strand
GTACGTTTCGGTCCCGGCTTTGCTGGGGATGATTATGCTGGCGGGAATTGTGGTGAATAACGGGATTGTGTTGGTGGATTACGTTAATATATTGCGGAAGCGGGGTCATACGGCGGAAGAAGCGCTCCTTCTGGCGGGACCGATCCGTTTCCGACCAATTATGATGACGGCGTTGACCACGATCTTAGGTTTAGTGCCGATGGCGGTTGGCACCGGGGATGGGGCCGAACTCCAAGCGCCGATGGCCGTTACGGTGATTGGCGGATTAACCGTGGCAGCCTTCTTGACGCTTATTGTTGTTCCCGTCTTCTACCTGAGTTTTGAGATGATCAGCCGGAAACGGAAAAACCGTCGGGAACGGAAAGCGGCCGCACGGGCGGCGGGCGTAAGTTAAAAGAAGCCTATCCTTCAAGTCCAACCAAAACATGGGGAATAAACAGGAATTTCTAGAAACAAGTCGAAATTAACGGTCAGAAGAAGATTTCCGTCAAGGCCGAGGGGCCAAAAGGAAGGGACGGAAGGAAGACCGGGAGGTTAATCATGAAGAAACTATGGTTATTCCCCATGCTCTTTTTTCTCCTCATCTTACTGGCCGGGCACCTGAGATGGGAGCAAGGTCCCCTGCAATCAGTTGGCGCTTACCAAGTCCAGCATACGAAGGACCAGTGGACAGGCCAGCGGTGGATTATTTTGTTCGGTGGTTGGGCGGAGGAGAACGCTGATCCAGATCACCGGCCGTATCCGTTATATAGCGGCGAGTGGTTTCCCCATTTTACCCAGGAAGAGCTTGATTTGCGCTTGGAGGAGATCTTGAGCCGACCCGAATACCACGGGAAACGGCAGTTATTGCAACACAAGATTAAGGACTTGGAGATTCAGGTGGCCCGGGCAGCGGAAAGTACCGGTGGGGACCCGCCGGAGGCGGAGATGGACGGCGATCGTGTCCGGCAGGCCCTGTATGATGCCACCTGGGAGTTGAACACGCTGTACGCTGGGGCGAAACAGGTGCTGTTCGCAGAGTACCGCGCGGAAGCCAAAAGACACGAACTCGTGGCAACAATCATCTGGGGCTTACTCTTGGTAGTGACCTTTAGCTGTTCCCTCCATTATTTCATCGTTGAAGTTAAACGCTGGAAGCAAGTGCATGAAACCTATGAGATTGTCGAGTACGTGACGAAGAACAATCGTTACCCGTTGGGGAAATAAGGGCCGATGGTCTTATAAACCTCCTTTTTGTTGGGGACATTAAAAAGAAAAAAGGAGGTTTTTTCTATGGGAAAAGTCAAAGTCGGGATCATCGGATGCGGGCTGGCGTGGGAAAGGTTACATTACCCGGCTTTTCAGGAACTGGCCGACAAGTATGAGCTGGCAGCGGTTTGCGATCGCCACCAGGAGGTGGCGGAGGATTGGGGGCGTCGGCTTGGTCTGGACCCGGCACGGGATGTCTTCACCGATTACCGGCGGATGCTGGAGCGCCCCGATTTACAGGTGATCGATATTCTGGTGCCGATTCCGCAAAACCATGCGGTGGCCGAGGAGGCGGCGCGGGCCGGGAAACACGTTATTCTGGAAAAACCGCTCGGGGCCACCTATGAACAGGCGGTGGCCACCACTGAACTTCCCTATTTGTACCAGATTAAAATGATGATTGCGGAAAACTACCGGTACAGCGAAGAATTCAACTTGATCCGAAAACAGCTCGCCGAAAAGAAGATCGGCGAACCGGTCTTCTTTATTTACCATAGCAGTAGTTGTTTTCCCTGTGCGATGGAGAAAGACACCTTTGCGGCCACCGAGTGGCGGCAGCATCCCCAGTACCCGGGGGGAGATCTCTTAGACGCGGCTATCCACGATCTAGCCGGTCTACGCCACCTGTTTGGGGCGATCAAGCATCTGTCCGCCTTTGGTGTCCCGCAGGAAGCCGACTTCAGCCCGTACGCCGTGGTCACGGTTAATATGGAGTTTATGAACGGTATCGTGGGGGCCTTTTCCTATTTTCCGGCCGGGCGCGAGGTCCAAAAGCCCGCGGTGGGCCTGCGGATCTTCGGTACCCACGGCCAGATCTATCTGGAAAACACCGATTGCGGGGTTGTTAACCTTTTTTACCATGATGGGAGTCATGAGTTGATTGGTTACCAACCGAACCGCGGTTACTATAACGAGCTCCTTAACTTCTACAATGCGCTGCATGGGACCGAAGAGATTACGGTCACCCCGGATCTGGAGATCGGTGATTTTCGGACGGTCTACGCGATTCTCCAGTCGCTCAAGGATCAAGATATTGTGAAGGTGGACCGGACACCCGAATACGCCATGGGGTGAGAGGGCGCCAAAGCCCTTGATTGCGGTTAGGGAGCGTTTGGTCGCTGTGCAACGCTAGAATCCGCGGTTCGTATACCCGCGGTTTGCATATAGTTTGACAAGGAGGTTCAAAAATGGAACAAGCCCAAGGTAATCTGCCAAACAGAGCAGAGATCCCAGCGGAGTACCGCTGGAAACTGGAAGACCTTTATTCTACGGTTGAGGAGTGGGAGCAAGACCTTAAAACCGTGGAGGAGTTGGCCGCCGAGTTTGCCGGCTACCAAGGGCAGATCGGGGCGTCGGCGGCGACGTTTCGGACGGTATTGATCTTAAGGGACCGGCTCAGCCGGTTGATGGATAAAACTTACGTTTACGCCAAGATGCACCGGGACGAGGATAATGCCAACCCCCACGGTCAGGCTATGGTCGAACGTGCCCAAGCCCTCCTGACGCGGGTAGGGGCGATCTCATCCTTTTTTCTCCCGGAGTTGATGGCGGTTCCCCAAACAAAGCTGGACGCCTATCTCCAGGCGGAGCCGGAGCTTAAGCAGTACCGGCACTTTCTGGAGGACCTGGCCCGGCGGAAACGGCATATTCTCTCGCCGGACGAAGAGCGGATTTTGGCCTTGAGTGGTGAGGTTGCCGGGAGCGGTGAGAATATCTTTACGATGCTCAACAACGCCGATCTGGAGTTCCCGGCGGTCCGCGATGAGGAAGGGCGGGAAGTGCCTTTAACCCACGGACGTTATCTCCGTTTTCTGGAAAGCAAAGAACGGGAGGTCCGGAAAGAAGCTTTTTTGGCGTTACACCGTACTTACCATCAGTACCGGAACACGCTGACGGCCGCTTTAAATGCGGGCGTGAAAAGCAATATCTTTTACGCCCGCGCCCGCCGTTATCCTTCGGCCCTGACCGCGTCTTTAGACGATGACAACATCAAGGAGGAAGTATATAATAACTTAATTGGTGGGATCCATGAAGCGCTCCCCGCTTTCCAACAGTATTTTAAGCAAAAGCAGACCATGCTTGGCCTGGCGGAGATGCACCCTTATGACCTCTACGTTTCGCCGGTGGCCGATTTTGAACTAAAGATCGGTTACGAAGAGGCGAAAACAGTGGTTAAGACCGGTCTGCAGCAGTTGGGCGGGGAGTATGCGGCGCTCCTGGACAAGGCCTTTAGCGAAGGTTGGATCGATGTTTACGAAAACAAGGGTAAGACCAGCGGGGCTTACGCCTGGGGGTGTTATGACAGCCATCCTTATGTCCTGTTGAATTACCAAGGAACGGGGAACGATCTGTTTACGCTAGCCCATGAGCTGGGGCATGCGCTCCATAGCTATCTGTCCAACCGAGCGCAACCGTACATCAATGCCCAATACCCCATCTTTTTGGCGGAGATTGCTTCGACCGTCAATGAGGTCCTGCTGGTCCTACATCTTATTGAAACGGCGCAAAGCCATAGAGAGAAGCTCTATTATCTCCACCATTTCCTGGAGCACTTCCGGGGAACGGTCTTCCGGCAGACGATGTTCGCCGAAGTTGAAAAGCTCATCCATCGCCAGGTGGAAGCGGGCGAAGCCTTAACGGCGGAGTGGTTGGAGCGGGAATACTTAAAACTGGCCCAGTTCTACCACGGGCCGGTGGTGACCCTTGATCCGGAATTGAAGGCTGAGTGGTCGCGGATTCCCCACTTCTATTATAATTTCTATGTCTATAAGTATGCCACCGGCTTCTGTGCCGCGGTCGCCTTTGTCCAGCGTTTCCGGACGGAAGGCCGGAAGGCGGTCGCGGACTATCTGGAACTTTTGCGCAGTGGGGGTTCGGATTACCCCTTGGTCCTTCTAGCCCGGGCGGGGGTGGACCTCTCGACCCCGGAGCCGATCAGCGCGGCGATGGCGATGTTTCGCCAACTGCTGCCCGAGTTTACCCTTTAGGCGCTGTCCCTTCGGGGGGGTGGAAGGCGGACAAACAGAGGGCATGTTGAACGGCGACGGCCCCCAGGCGGTAGAAGAGGCGACGCAAATAGTGGTCGGGTGCGGATAAAAACTCCTCGCTATATTGGAGAAAGGCGGTGCTCTCTGCCCAGAGCCGTTGGCGGAGGCCTTCGGGGTAAGAGGCGAAGGCAACGGGCGGGATGGAACAGGAGGGCACCGGTTTTCCGGTCAGCTGTTGGTAGAGCCGACCCAAGGCGAAGGCATGAGCCTTTTCTTCCGTCATGAACTTGTCCAGGAGCACCTGGCTCTCGCGGTTGGGGGCTAAAGGGGCGAGGTTTTGGTAGCAAAAGGCAGATACGGCCTTGTTGTGGTGGTAGTTCCGGGTGCGGTCGGCCAAGCGCCGATAGTATCGGTACCATTGATTCATTTTTTCACCCCGGTTCTCCCTTTGGGTTTTGGTAAAGACTATGAAGCGCGGTGGGAAAAAATGTGGTTGTGGGGATATTTTAGATTTGATATAATAAGAGCAAGTTTACCGGATCGGTTTCCCTCTCGGACTTTAAGACCGTCAGGCGGAAGACGGTCTTTGGTTATTATAAAATTATAAATAGGATGCACGTGAACGAGTAGCAGGAGGTGTTTTTTTTATTGTCAAAAAAGAATAAGGTCGCTCTGATCCCCCTGGGGGGGTTAGGAGAGATCGGCAAAAACATGTGGGCCGTCGAGTACCGGAACGAGATCCTGGTGATCGATACTGGTCTCATGTTTCCCGACGAGGATATGCTCGGGATCGACGTGGTGATCCCGGATATCACTTATTTACTGGAGAATCGGGAGAAGGTCGTGGGGATCATCTTAACCCATGGACACGAAGACCACATCGGGGCAATTCCCTATGTGATTAAACAGCTTAATGTGCCGGTGTACGGTTCCCGGATAACTTTGGCCCTGGCCGAGACAAAACTGAAGGAGCATGGTTTGGACCGTAAAGTCCAACTTATTCCGGTAAACCCCCGGGACGAGATGAAGATCGGTTCGTTTAAAGTTGAATTCATCAATGTCAACCATAGTATTGCCGGGGTTTTAGCCCTGGCCATCCATACTCCGGTGGGGATCATTGTGCATACGGCCGACTTTAAAATCGACCATACGCCGGTTGATGGCGATCCGTTGGACTTCGGGAAATTTGCGGAACTGGGCGAGAAGGGCGTGTTGGTTCTTCTGTCCGACAGTACCAATGTGGAGCAGGAGGGTTACACCGTTTCGGAAAGGGTTTTAGCCGAGAAGTTTGAGGAGTTCTTCCACGGGGCGGAGGGACGCCTGATTGTCACTACTTTTGCTTCCAATATCCACCGGGTGCAACAGGTGGTGAACGCTGCGGTCCTGCACCGCCGGAAAGTGGCCTTTATCGGCCGCAGTATGGTGAATGTGGTTTCGATCGCAAAAGAACTGGGCTATCTAAAAATTCCGGATGGCCTTGAAATCGATTTGGACGAAGTCCAGCGTTTACCGGCCAACGAAGTAGTGTTGGTCACCACGGGAAGCCAGGGTGAACCTTTGGCTGCCTTGAGTCGGATGGCCGTGGGCGAACACCGCCGGATCACAATTATGCCTGGGGACACGGTGATCATTTCCGCCTCCGCCATCCCCGGGAACGAGAAACTGATTGCCCGGACGATCAATCACCTCTACAAGCAGGGGGCCCGGGTGATCTATGAAGCGCTGACCGGAGTCCATGTTTCGGGCCACGCCCGCCAGGAAGAGTTAAAGATGATGCTGCAACTGGTCAAACCGAGGTTCTTTGTCCCGATCCACGGCGAGTACCGGCATCTGGTCCAGCATGCCCGCCTGGCCCAAGAGATCGGGGTGGCCAGCAAAAATGTTTTTATTGCCGAGAACGGCGATGTGCTGGAGTTTACCGCAAATTCGGGCCGGATCGCCGGTCGGGTGCCGGCGGGCCGGATTTTTGTCGATGGATTGGGTGTGGGTGATGTCGGCAATGTGGTGCTGCGGGACCGGAAACAACTTTCGCAGGATGGAATTTTGATTGCCATCATCACCCTAGACCAGGAGAACGGACAAGTTCTGGCGGGGCCGGACATTATCTCCCGTGGGTTTGTCTACGTCCGTGAATCGGAAGCCCTGATGGAAGAGGTCCGGGTCAAGGTGAAAGAAGCCTTAGATAAATGCCAGACCCAAGGCAATAACGATTGGTCCTTTATGAAAGGACAGATCCGGGAGACACTCAGCCGCTTCCTCTATGAGCGGACGAAGCGGCGGCCGATGATCCTCCCGATTATTACTGAAGTCTAAGGGCGAATAATTCTCCTGCCTTACGGCAGGAGAGTTTTCTTTCTTAGAGTTGTGTTGGGAGGTAAGGAGATGAAGATTGAGGAGCGACGCTTGTTTGGTTTGTTTGGCGATCCAGTCGGGCATTCCCTTTCCCCATACCTCCAGAACGAGGCCTTTCGCCTTCTGGGGATTAACGGGGTTTACTTAAGTTTTGCGGTTAAACAGGAGGAACTGGGGGCGGCGGTGGAAGCGATCCGTTGTCTGAACATGGGCGGGGTCAACATCACGATCCCCCATAAAGAAAGGATCGGGCCCTATCTGGACCGTTTGGCGGGCGACGCCCTCCTGACCGGATCGGTGAATACGGTGGTGTCTGAGGACGGCGAACTGGTCGGGTATAGCACCGATGGGGAAGGGTTTCTCCTTTCCCTCCGGCACCAAGGGCAAATGGAGCCCACGGGGAAAAAGGTGGTGCTGCTGGGGGTTGGCGGGGCGGCGCGGGCGCTGGCCTTCCGCTTAGCCCAAGCAGGGGTGGCCGCCCTTTACCTGGTCGGACGCAATCCGGAGAAGACCAACAGGTTGCAGGCGGCCTTGCGCGACCGGATTGGCTTTCCGGCGGTGGGACTTTCCTTTGCCGATCCCGGCCTGGCGGAAGTGGCGGCGGAGGCTGATTTAGTGGTCAATGCGACCCCGCTAGGGATGTTTCCCGCCACCGCTGAACAGCCCGCCTTTCCATTGGTTGCTTGCCACCGTGGTTGTCTCGTGGCCGATCTGGTTTACCATCCGTTAAAAACTACCTTTTTACGCGAGGCGCGGAAACTCGGCTTGCCTACCTTGGAAGGGTTAGGGATGCTCATTTACCAGGGGATTTTAGCCTGTCGCTTGTGGACGGGGCTTACTCCGCCTTTTACCCCGTTGTACCGGTTATTAAACGAATTGCTGGAAGAAGGCGCGCCGCCCTCAACGTAATCCGGTGCGCAAAATCCGGGGCGCGGCAGGAAAAACTTCACCCGTCGCGAAGTTAGATCATGCAATAAAATGGATGAATACCGGGGAACCGGATAATAAGCTTTTTGCGGGTGAAGACAACGTAAAAAGCCCAGACATAAGAGGGTGCAAGCATGCTATACGTGAGAGTTCAAAGGCTTAGTCGCCGCTTTTTACCTCTTCTGCTCTTATTAGTGCTCCCGTTGGTGCTGGCAGGGGCGGAACCGAGTGTCAGGACGTTGCCCGAGTTGCATCTGGACAACGCCGATCTAAGGGCTGTCTTTCGTAGCCTGGCCGCGCTTGGTGAGTTTCCAATCATTCTGGCCCCTGTTGTTCAGGGGAAGGTAACCCTTCCGCTCAAACCGGGCTTGACGGCGATGGAGACAGTTGGACTTTTAGCAGAAATGCACGGTTATCCTTGTCACTGGGTGGGAGGAACGGCGCTGATCGGCGCGGATCCGGCTGCCTTAGACCAGCGGGCTCCCGCGCAATACCAATGGTCACTGGCGGATGAGGAGGCCGTGGTGGCTGCTTTGACCCGGGTTGTGTCCCGGGAGCGCCTCCAGGTGGATGCGGCACAGAAGGAAGTTTATGTTGTGGCCAGTGCTTTGGAAGCAGAGAATATCCGTGAAGTTCTGGCGGCAGTGGACCGGAGCGCCACTCCTTACCTTATGGTTGCCGAGTTGGTCGAGATTGAGTTGGATTACGCCCAGGAACAAGGGTTAAACTGGGCGATACCCGGGACGTCGGTGCATACGCCTTTGCGGCTGGGTGCTTTTACGGCCACCGATACCTTGCGGCGAACGGTGGCGGGGCGGCGACTGGCGGGCGAACGTTTTTGGGCAGATAGCAACCGGCCCGGGGGGGTCTTTCTTGGCGACCAATATCCGGTCATTACGACAAACCCCAACGCACAGGTGAATTTGGTCCAGTACCAGCGGGTCGGTGTAGGGGTTGAGGTTGTCCCCCACCCCCGAGAGGACGGTGAGATTGGGCTTGAGCTGACCTTGACGGTGAGCGGGATCGGCGGCTGGATTGATACGGCCGATGGACGCCGCGTGCCGCAGATCGAAAACAACCAAATTATCGCCCAACAGACTTTGGCACCGGGGGAAACCTGTGTACTTTCCGGTCTGTCTTTTACCGGGCATACAGCCTCAGCACTGCTGCTAACCCCGGGACAAGAAGGACCTTCGAAAGAAAAAACCGTCTGTTTGTTCCTCACGCCCCAACTAGATGGAACTGCCTCCACAGCTACGGGTATAACCACGGCGGCCGCACCGGTACCACCCGCCGCTGGTGCGGAGGTGATTCATATAGAAATTATTAGCAGCAATCAACCGGAGGCGGAGACGGCTACCCCGGCACCGCCCCCGACTCCTCAGGTCCTAACGGAAGTGGTTGGTCTCGGGGAGGCCAAACCGCCCAGAGGCGAGGCGGCAATACCAGCCGTACCACAGCAGGTGCCGGATCTGGTGCCGGTTACGCCGGATCAAGTGCCCGCAGTGGTGGAAGAAAGCGAGAAAGAGTCATTACCCGTTGCTTTGCGCGTGGCGTACCGGGTGGTGAAAGGAGATACCGTTTTTTCGATCGGACGTAAGTACGGGGTGGAACCGGCGGCGATTCTCCACGAAAACGGCCTGGCGGCTTCCGGCTTGCTCCAAGTTGGCCAGACGCTCCGCATTCCGATTCCGCCAAGTCATCTTTATCAACTGCAACCGAAAGAGACTCTTTGGCGGATCGCCCAGCGTTATGGCACTACTGTTGAATTGCTGATGGAGATCAACAGTATTACCGATGTTACGATGCTCCGCACGGATCAGATCATTATTTTACCGGTCCCCATTGACCAGGTAGTTAATGATGACTATTGAGGAGGAATTGGGGGGAATGGGATGAAGAACTTTATGGAAGATTTGGTTCTTGAGCTTTTAGACGAAGCGCTACAGGCCAATCCTGAATTCTGCCGGTGTGAAAAGTGTAGACAAGAAGTGGTCTTGCTTGCCTTGAGTAAAATTAAAGGAAGTTACGCCTCCAGCCTGTTGGGGGAGATCTTTGCCCGGGTTGAACAGAGCGATCGCCAGGTACGGATCGATGTTTTACTTGCCGTAATGCAAGCACTCAGGCAGGTGGCGGCCTATCCACGGCATAATGGACAGACAAAAAGATCGGAAAAATGATCATTACGGGGGAGTAACTTAGAGTGAGTATGCGTTTTTTGACTGCTGGCGAATCCCACGGACCGGCCCTGGTCGCAATCATTGAAGGTTTTCCCGCGAAGGTTCCGGTGACGCCGGAAGCAATCGACCGGGAATTAGCCCGGCGCCAACTGGGCTATGGCCGGGGCGGGCGGATGAGAATTGAACGCGACCAGGTGGAGATATTATCGGGGGTCCGATCCGGTGTGACGATGGGCAGTCCGGTCTGTTTACGAATTAATAATCGGGATTGGACCCGCTGGTCAGGGGTGATGGCCCCCTTTACCCCACCGGAAGCGGCCACGGTGACCTTGGCGGCCGAACCGCTTCTCGAAAAAGTTTCGACGGTAGTAACAACGCCCCGTCCGGGTCATGCCGATCTGAGCGGGGCTTTCAAGTACGGTTATACTGATCTGCGCAATATTATTGAGCGGGCCAGCGCCCGGGAGACAGCGGCGCGGGTGGGGGTTGGGGCCTTTGCCAAACTCCTTCTGGCACAGTTTGGGGTTTTTGTCGGAAGCTATGTGACCCGCATTGGCGGGGTCGGGGACGATTATGGGCAACCTTTAACCCCAACCGAGCAAGACCAGGTCGATCAGTCGCCGGTTAGAGCCGTCAACCCGGAGCTGGCGGCAGCAATGGTGGAAGCGATCGAAGCCGCCAGGGCGAAGAAAGAGACTCTGGGGGGAATTTTTGTGGTCTACGCCACCGGTGTTCCACCGGGACTAGGCTCCCATGTCCACTGGGACCGCCGGATCGATGGGCAGTTGGCCCAAGCCGTGATGGGCATTCCAGGGATTAAAGGGTTGGAGTTTGGCGCCGGATTTAAAGGTGCCGACCTGGTCGGCTCCCAGATGCATGATGCGATTCATTTCACGCCGGAGAGCGGATGGCAACGGCCGAGCAACCAGGCCGGGGGGATTGAGGGTGGTATCACCAATGGGGAACCGCTGATCCTGCGGGCGGCGATGAAACCGATCCCCACTTTATACCAAGGGTTACCATCGGTTGATCTCAAGACCAGGCAGCCACGGACGGCCGGGGCCGAACGCTCGGACCTCACCGCCGTCCCCGCTGCCGGCGTTGTGGCGGAGGCGATGGTCGCTTGGGTGTTGGCCGTCGCTTTCCAAGAGAAGTTTGGCGGCGATACCCTTCCCGAGCTTAAACGGGCCTTCGACTCCTACCGGGAGGGATTGGATGCGGGACCGGATGGAAGTTAAGCCAAATCTAGTCTTAACGGGGCTGATGGGTTGCGGAAAAACAACAGTCGGTCGGATCATCGCAACGGAACTGGGTTGGGGGTTTTTAGATACGGATCGATTGATCGAAGAAGCCACCGGTAGTACGATCCCGGCGTTGTTTCGGGAGAAAGGGGAGCCCTACTTCCGCCAAGTTGAAAAAGAGGTCATCCATGGCTTGGTCGGAAAAACCCGGACGGTAGTAGCAACCGGCGGCGGTGCCGTCCTGAATGGGGAGAACCGTAGGGTCCTCCAGTCTTTTGGCCTCGTCATTTATCTAAAAGCTTCCCCAGAGGTGTTGGGCGGCCGCGTGATCTTAAGTGGTAACCGCCCTTTACTATTCGGGCAAAACCCCGTGGACGTCCTGGCTGAACTGCTCCACGAGCGGGAAAAGTTTTACTCCGAAGCGGATGAAGTAATCAACACCGACCAACGAACACCTGAAGAGGTGGCGGCGGCGATTATTCTTCTGGCACGGCGGTGGGGAATCAATACCGGGTCGCCTGGCCGTCGGTCGTAGAAGGAGGATGGATTTGGTAATGGTAAGACGGATGGAAATCAAGGCGGATACTGAAGTCTATCCCCTGTATCTAGGTTCCGGTTTATTGGCACGGGTCGGGGCCATCCTACGGGAGGAAGGGTTGACGGGGAAGATATTGGTGGTGACGAACCCGACCGTGGGTGCCCTGTATCTGGACATGGCGGTGGAAGCGCTAGAAGGGGCCGGTTTTGATGTCCAGACGGTAACCATTCCCGATGGTGAGGCCTATAAGCGGCTTGACCAGTTGACTAAGGTCTATGATGCGGCGGCGGTCGGCTGCTTGGAAAGGGATTCGGCGATTCTTGCTTTAGGGGGTGGGGTCATCGGTGATCTGGCCGGTTTTGCCGCCGCCACTTACCTCCGGGGGGTAAGACTGGTGCAGGTGCCGACGAGCCTCTTGGCACAGGTGGACAGTTCGATCGGCGGTAAGGTAGCCGTTAACCACCGGGAAGGGAAGAACCTGATCGGTTCCTTTTACCAACCTTCGGTCGTCCTGAGCGATCTAGAGGTCTTGACCACCCTGAACGAGCGGGAGTTTAAAACGGGCTTGGCGGAGATTATTAAAGCAGGGCTGATTGGCGATTGCACCCTTGATGCCTTTCTTCGTCAGCACAGCGCAGCGGTGCGCAAGCGTGATCCCGAAGCTTTAGTTGAGATCATTGCCCGCGCTTGTGCCTTTAAAGCCCAAGTAGTAGCGGAAGATGTCCGGGAAAGGGGACGGCGGGCGATTCTCAATTATGGGCATACGATCGGCCATGCCCTGGAAGCAGAGACCGGTTATACGGTTTACCGGCACGGGGAAGCAGTGGCGATCGGGATGGCGGCGGCGGCGGCGATCAGCGTGGCTTTGGGCCTGGCGACTCCGGACCTGAGCCAAACTACCCTGGAAATCCTACAGCTTTATGAGTTGCCGACCACCATCGCGGGGATCCCAGCAGAACGACTGCTAGCCAGGATGGCATGGGACAAAAAGGTCAAGGACGGCCACCCCCGTCTGGTCTTAAGTCCCAAAGTTGGCGAAGTAGTGGTAAAGGAAGATGTGCCGTCCGACGTGATTTTGCCGGTCTTACGCCGGATGGGCGCGGCTTAGAAACGATCTAGGGCGAGGAGGGATTACCATCATTAAGATCTTGGTTTTACATGGTCCGAACCTGAATCTTTTGGGGGTGCGTGAACCACAGGTTTACGGCGGGGTCACCCTGGAAACGATTGACCATGAACTACGGAAACTGGCGGACGAACTCCAGGTGGAGCTGGCGTTCTTCCAGTCCAATTATGAGGGCGCTTTAATCGACCGGATCCACCAGGCCCACGGGGCGGAACAGGGGATCTTGCTTAACCCAGCCGCTTATACCCATACCAGTGTCGCCCTGCGTGATGCGTTGGCCGCGGTCGCCCAGCCAGTGGTCGAAGTGCACCTGACCAATATCTATGCCCGGGAACCCTTTCGTCATCAGTCACTAACGGCTCCGGTCGCCGCCGGTTTAATCTGTGGCTTCGGCGCGGATAGTTATTTGTGGGGGTTGCGGGCTTTGGTCAAACTGATTAAAACCGAAGGAAAAGAAGGGAAAAGTTAAAGAGGCTACGGATGCACCCGTAAGCCTCTTTTCTACTTCAGGCAGGTGGTCTTCGGGAACCACACTGGCCTTGGCCCCTAAGTGCTAGGCCTATTTATCCTCTGGAAAATACTTAACAAGTAATTTGATTGCGGAGTAAATAACGATCATTCCCAAAAAGGTCACTGATAAACTCTGCAGCAGGATGCGTAAAGTTGTTGCGATATTGTCGGCCATTACAGTACCTCCTTTTTACGATAGTCCGAGGGCGCTGACCAAATAGATGAGAACACCGGCGGCTAAAATGGAACCTACTTGTCCTGCGACGTTGGCACCAACCGCTTGCATCAGGACGAAATTGCCGGGGTTTTCTTTTTGGGCTAACTTCTGAATAACCCGGGCGGACATGGGGAAAGCGGAGATGCCGGCGGCACCGATCATGGGATTAACCTTTCGGGGGAGGAAAAGGTTGAGGAGTTTGGCGAATAAAACCCCGCCCGCCGTATCAAAGATAAAGGCAAACAGCCCCATTCCCAGGATCATCATTGTTTTCAAGGTTAAGAATTTATCGGCGACCATCGTCGAGCCGATGGTAATCCCCAGTAGTAAAGTAACAAGGTTAGAGAGTTCGTTCTGAGCGGCCTTCGAGAGCTTGTCCAACACACCGCATTCCCGGATTAAATTTCCGAACATGAGGGAGCCGACCAGCGCAACGCTCATCGGCGCAATCAAGCCCGCGACCAGCGTGACGATGATTGGGAAGAGAATCCGGGTCGTTTTTGAGACCTTATGCAGATTAAGGTCCATCGTAATCTTTCTTTCCTCCGGTGTGGTAAGGGCTTTAATCACTGGCGGTTGAATCAACGGCACCAGCGACATGTAGGAATAGGCGGCAACCGTAATGGGACCGATCAACTCACCGGCGAAGAGATTGGCGACATAGATTGAGGTCGGGCCGTCGGCGGCACCAATGATGCCGATGGAGACTGCTTCTTTCAGGGAAAAACCCAACCCGCGGGCCAGGAGGGTCGTGATAAAGATGCCAAACTGGGCGGCGGCGCCAAAGAAGAGCATAAAAGGTTGTTGCAGCAGGGGACCGAAATCAATCATTGCGCCGATGGCGATAAAGATTAAAACCGGGAAGAGTTCGGTGTAGATCCCTGCGTTATAAAGAATAGTCAGGAAGCCGTTTTCACCGATGGCGGAAGAAAAGGGGATGTTGGACAAAATGGCACCGAAGCCGATCGGCAGCAACAACATTGGTTCATAATCTTTCTTGATGGCAAGATAGATGAGGACCCCGCCGATGACAAACATAACCAGAGATTTCCACGTGATTGCTTGGAACGATGCGAGTAGAACCTCCAAAACAATACCTCCTTGCTGATATTCAATCGTGCTTGTAAATGGGAAATATTGGACCCAAGCGTACTAACGTACACTTTCATATTATATCAATAAAGTCAAAGGAAAAAAAGATTTAACAAATATGCAATATTTTATTTCGGCCTAACGTAAGGATTTTTTCGGTTGGGAGTGGAATAATTACAAAACGATCCGGGTTCGTCTGCTCATTTTGATGCAGATCCCGGATCGGCTGGGTAGTATGGTTTTGGCGTGTTTTTGCTTCTTGGTCACAAAAAGATAGGGGTTTTCTTGGCTGACGGAGAAGAGTAATTAAAACAGGTATTGTTATTTACTTGAGCGGGGATGATTATTCGGCGGTTTCTTCCTCCGACGTGGCACCGCTTAAGCGTGCCTCCAACTCTTTTACCCGCTCTTCGAGGGCAGTGTACTCTTCCTTCCTGATGTAGCCGAGATTTTTCATGACTTCGCCAACGGACTGTTGGATCGTCTCCTGGAGCGCGTTTTTTTCCTGTTCGCCTTTTTCCATGAGTTCATTGAGGATTCTTTTTCCTTCTGCCGCCGTGACCTCGCCGCGTTCTTCCAAGTCGCGTAGGAACTTCTCCGCTTTTTCCCGGGTGAGCGAGAAAGTACCCAAGCCTAAAACCAATGATTTTTCAAGCAAACTTTTCATCGGAATCCTCCTTCCTTACCACATATTATGAACGGTTCAGATTTAAATTATCACCGGAGGAATCATCGCCACCCTGGTCCGCGGGTGGACTTAAACTGATGAAAGGAACCGGCGGGTGAAGAGCGAAATTAGACAATAAAGACCACTTATTTTACACAGTGGAAAGGAATGATACCTGATGCGAAAGGCAACAATCGTCATCTGCGGTCTGTTGATGTTGGCCTGTGGGGCAGGTGGGCTTTTTCTCCCGGTTTTTGCCTATTTTTGGGCGCGGGAATGGTTTGCTTTCTTTTTCACGTTAGGCTTTCCCTTTTTTCCCGTGTTTTATCTCCCTTTTACTTGTTGGGTCCTGGTTACCGGAGGGGGACTTGTGGCCCGCCGGCAGTGGGCTTGGTATTCGGTGCAGACTTTTTGGGTTTTCCTCCTTTGTGTTGGCGTGTTGGTGCTGGTCGGCTTCAATCTCTTTTCGTTTGTTATGAAGCCCGTAGTTGATGTTGGGGTACAGTGGCGTGGGGTAGGCAATGCGCTGCTCGGTTTATTCCTGGTCCTTTTGCCCGTGGGGGGCCTGGTCTTTTTCAGCCAAGCCCGCCCGTTATTTACAACGGTGGTTGAAGAAAACCTGTGGTCGAACTGGTCGGCGGCGGGGGAAGAACAGCGATCCGAGTGGTAGGGGACATGGTGGTTCTTGGCCAACTTGAAACAAGATGGAGTAACCTAGTAGCTGATAAAAAATATGGATAGGGAGCGCGAACATGTTAAAAGGAAAACAGAAAGCATACTTGCGGGGGCTTTTGAACACTGAACCCCCCATTTTTCAGGTGGGGAAAGAGGGGCTGACGGAGAATCTTCTGCAGCAGCTGGATGACGCTTTGGAAGCCCGAGAGTTGATTAAGATTACGGTGCTTAATAACCAAAAGGCGGCTCCGGAAGCGCTAGCCCAAACCATTGCTAGCCGCACCGGAGCGGAGGTAGTTCAGGTCATCGGGCATAAGATTGGGTTATACCGGCGCGCCCGGAAGCCGCGGTTGCTCTTGCCCGATTAGGGATTCTTGGAAACAACAGCAAAAGCTGATCAGTTTTGGCTGTGTTTCCGTAACCGGGAGCGGATTGTGCGGTCGAGGAGTTTCTTGCGCATCCGGATCGATTGGGGTGTAATTTCTACCAGTTCATCCTCGGCTATAAACTCCATCGCCTGTTCCAAAGTATAGCGGAGAGGCGGAGTCAGGCGGATCGCTTCTTCGGCGCTGCTGGAACGCATGTTTGTAAGGTGTTTCTTCTTACAGACATTAATGTCGAGATCATCCTCCTTATGGTGGATGCCGACGATCATACCGGTGTAGACTTTCTCGCCCGGCCCGACGAAGAGCACGCCGCGGTCTTCCACGTTATGCAGACCATAAGCGGTGGTTTCACCGTTTTCAAAGGCGACCAGTGACCCTTGGCGGCGCTGGATAATCCCTTCTTTCCAGGGGCCGAAGGAATCGAAAAGGTGGTGCATGACCCCCTCACCCTTCGTGTCAGCTAAAAATTGCGAACGAAAACCGATCAAGCCGCGGGCGGGGATTAAATATTCCAAGTTCAGACTGGAACCGGATGGCTCCATGTTAATCAGTTCGGCACGGCGCTCACCCAGCTTTTCAATGACCGGGCCGGCGGCGGCCTCCGGGACCATTATAAAAAGGCGTTCATAGGGCTCCAACAGCTGGCCGTCGACGGTTTTGGTGATGGGTTGCGGTTTGGAGATCTGAAGCTCATAGCCTTCCCGCCGCATGGTCTCAATCAAGATGGAGAGATGAAGCTCACCCCGGCCTGAGACCTGAAAGGCGTCGGGGGAATCGGTCGGCGTCACTTTCAGACTGACGTTGGTCTGGATTTCTTTCCACAACCTGTCCCGTAGGTGACGGGAGGTTAAGTATCTGCCTTCCTGTCCGGCAAAGGGGCTGTCATTCACCATAAAGGTCATCGTGAGGGTCGGTTCATCAATCGTCAAGAGCGGCAAAGGCCGGGGCTGGTCAAAATTGTTAATTGTTTCTCCGATCTGAATTTCACTTAAACCGGCCAGGGCGACGATCTCCCCGGCGGCGGCCGTCTCCACCGGGAAACGTTTGAGGCCTTCGTAGACCCAGAGTGACCCAACTTTCCCGGCGCGTTCCGTCCCGCCGGGCGTACAGATGGTGATGGGCTCGCCGCGCTCGATGGTTCCGTTGGTGATCCGGCCGATGGCGATTTTACCGACGTAATCATCGTAATCTAAACTAACGATCTGGAGCTGGAGGGGTTGGGCCGGATCGCCGCCCGGGGCCGGGAGCTCTTTTTTGATCATCTCCAGGAGCGGCTGCATGTCGGCCCCGGGGGTCTGCGGGTCGGTGGTGGCAAAGCCTTGGCGTGCCGAGGTATAGACCACCGGAAAGTCCAGTTGCCAACTGGCGGCGTCCAAATCGACAAAGAGATCAAAGATCTCATTTAATACTTCATCCGGCCGGGCCTCGGGCCGGTCCAGCTTGTTAATGACCACAATAATCCGTAAATTGGCGGCAAGGGCTTTCCTGAGCACAAACTTGGTCTGTGCCATCGGCCCTTCAAAGGCGTCGACCAGAAGCAAAGCGCCATCCACCATCTTCAGAACGCGTTCCACTTCGCCGCCGAAATCGGCATGACCAGGTGTGTCCAGAATATTGATCTTTAAATCACCGTAGCGCACGGCGGTGTTTTTCGCCAGGATCGTGATGCCCCGTTCCCGCTCAAGTTCATTACTGTCGAGCACCCGGTCGATCACTTGTTCGTGGGCGTGAAAAACCCCGGCCTGTTGCAAAAGGGCGTCCACTAGTGTGGTTTTACCGTGGTCCACATGGGCGATGATGGCGATGTTTCTTAAATTTCCTCTGTGCTTGTCGTTCAAGGATGGTCCCACCTTTTATGCTAAAGAATTAAAAAATTACGGTTATCATTAAATCACGGTTTAGGCGGAAAAACAATGGGTAGAGCCGAGTTTAAATCATTTTTTAAACTCGATCATTACTGATAATAAATGTCGGAAATACAAGATAACGGAAATATATAGGTTTCCCTTGACAATTTAGAAACAAATGGATATAATCAGTAATTAATAATATGTAAACCAAAAACAGAATCTAATCTTCCTTTTCGTGTTATTATTCATGTAAAGGGGACGGTACCCATTCTGTTGAAACCAGGGTTTTACAAGGATCCACAGACTGGTTTTTCAAACCTTTTTGGGTTGATGAAAACCGTAAAAGAGAACCGGCATGGCGACCAAGGAGCCATTGTCTTTCTGCGCCTTACCCAAAGCCAAGGGTGGCTGGGTGAACAGTGCCAAAGGCTTACGGAAGCGCTGACTGACTTAAGACTGGAGTTGAAGGCGGAAGGGATAAAGCGAAAGCTCATTCCAGCCCGGCTGGCCGACGCTTGGTTTGTGTTGCTGTTGCCGGGGACCACTCCTGAGCAGGCGCGGATGGTTACGGAACGCCTGCGGAACGCTTACGAACGGCGGCTGGCCGCAACGGACGGTTCCGATCCCGGTTTCAGCACCAAAGTGGTTGGATATGGCCCAAGAGAAAAGAGGCTGACGGCCTTTTTGCGTCGGGTTTTCCTTCAGTTGCCGGATACGGCAAGTCCAGAACAGGGTTTAGGCGAGGAGGAAGAACTCCTCACTATTTTAGTATCGCATATTGCCGAAAGTTATTTGCTGCTGGACCAAGCGCAAAACTTGGCCCTGAGCGATGATATTTCCGGTTTACCGAACCACCGGGCTGCCCAGACCGTCCTGGGTGAAAAGTTTAATCACTCCCTAAAGGAGCAGGCCCCTTTTAGTATCCTCTTTGTGGACGGCGATAACCTTCGGCAGTATAATGACGTTAGCTACCAAAAGGGTAACTCCATGATCAGACAATTAGGGGAGATCCTGGCCAGCCAGTTACGGCGGGAGGATTTTTTAGCCCGCTGGTTTTCGGGGGATGAGTTTTTAATTGTCCTCCCTGGTGCCGACCGCCGGAAAGCCTTTTACGTTGGCGAACGCTTACGGCTTCTGGTGGAAGAGACCACGAAAGACTGGCAGTTCCCGGTTACGATCTCGGTGGGAGTGGCTAGTTTTCCGGAAGATGGAAAGACCCTGGAGGCGCTGCTCCGTAAAGCCGAGGAAGCTAATGCGCTGGCGAAAAAAAGCGGTAAAAACCAGGTTTGTGAAGCGGGAGCTTGCTACAGGAAGAGGACAAGCGGGGTCTACCGCCAGAATACTAGTTAAAACTAGATTCTGTAGTTCATATCTTTAAGAACCAATTGCCTAGGCGAAAGTACTATGGATATCCATATTTGGGAAGTTAGAAGGAATTGGTGCCGGTGGAATTTCCTGCAATTGACAAAGGAGTCGGCCCATGATAAGATAAGGCAAAATTCTATAATGGTTTCGAGGATCGGGTGAAGTAGGAACCGGTTTCGACGGTAGAGAGCCGGTGGGTGGTGCAAACCGGTGCGACTGTTTCCGAAGTTACCCCCGGGAGAACGAAAACTTGAACCTGCCTCTGGCAGCAGTAGGGTTTTCCGGCGTCAGCCGTTAACTAAAGAGTGGCCATTGCCTTCCGGCAGTGGCAAGCAGGGTGGTACCGCGAGCAACCTCTCGTCCCTTTCGGGATGGGGGTTTTATTTTTTATGGGGAGGTAGTAAGTGTTGGCAAATGCACTGGATCTTTTAAAGGAAAGGGGTTTTTTTAAACAAGTTACCCACGAGGATGAGCTCCGCCAAACCCTGGGGACGACGGAAGTTACCGGATATGTGGGTTTTGAGCCGACGGCCGATAGCCTCCATGTTGGCCATTTGATGGGGATTATGGGCCTGGCTCATCTCCAAAGAGCGGGTCACCGGCCGGTGGCGTTAGTGGGGGGCGGCACGGTCATGATCGGCGATCCGAGCGGGCGGACGGAACTACGGCAGATGCTCTCCGTGGAAGAGATTAACCAGAATGCTGACAAGATCAAAAAACAGCTAAGCCAATACCTTGATTTCGAGGGTGACCGGGCTTTACTGGTCAATAACGCCGACTGGATTCTTTCCTTAAATTATATTGAGTTTTTGCGGGAGATCGGGTCCCAGTTTTCGGTGAATCGGATGTTGACCGCCGAGTGCTTCCGGTCCCGGTTGGAGCGGGGGCTTTCGTTTATCGAATTTAACTACATGTTGTTGCAAGCTTACGACTTTTTAGTTTTACACCGGGAATATGGCTGTACTTTGCAGATGGGCGGCGATGACCAATGGTCGAATATCCTGGCGGGGACCGATCTGATTCGGCGGTTGGAAGGGAAAGAAGCTTACGGTCTGACGTGGCCCTTGTTGACAACAGCCAGCGGCAAGAAGATGGGCAAGACCGAAGCCGGAGCAGTTTGGCTTGATCCGGCAAAGACTACGCCCTTCGACTTTTATCAATATTGGCGGAATACCCACGATGATGACGTGGAACGCTTTTTAGCCTGTTTTACTTTCCTGCCGATGGATGAGGTGAGAAAGCTTGGTGCCTTGCGCGACCGGGAGATCAATGAAGCCAAAAAGGTCCTGGCCTTTGAAGTAACCAAACTGGCCCATGGCGAGGATGAGGCGAAGAAGGCGCAAGAAACGGCCGAAGGTCTGTTTGCGGACAGGGGCCCGGGCGGTGCGGCTGTGCCCGTAACTAAGCTGGAAGGGGCTGCCTATCCCGAAGGGATTTCCCTCCTCGACCTCTTGGTCCAGACGGGATTGGTC
>JAAZDX010000077.1 GCA_012512605.1 Bacillota bacterium | reverse complement strand
GCGCTAAACAACGCCAGATCCGCTTTGTCTCCTGGTTTGGACGGGCGGCGTCCGGACCGGTCGAAGCTGATGAAAAGACCCGCGCCCACAGCCAAAGGCAACAGGCGGAAACCCTTCGCTTCTACATCGATCGGTTGCGCTTTCATAAATATAAACCCACCGGGGGTATGCTTTTCTTTTGTCTCCGGGCGCTCGAACCGGGTCCCTTCTGGTCGGTGGTGAATGGTAAAGGTCAGCCCAAGGATAGTTTTGAAATGGTTGCCCTTTGTTACCGGCCAGTCTATGTCTTTGCCCTTTTGCCCCGGGAGAATTACCGGATCGGCACCCTTTTCCAGGCCCCGCTCTGTTTCAGTAACGACCGGATCGGCCCCGATCAACCGTCGGTCTTGGTGAAAGCCCGGCTCACCGACCCCCGGGGACAACTGGTCTGGAAAGAGCAGTGGACCGTCCAGCCCCAGCCCGACGAAGAAACCCGGATTCTCGGTGAAGTCTCCGTTATGCTGATGACCAAGGGCGTGTACCGGCTGAACCTGAACTGGCTGGTCCAGGAGGAATCGGTTGAAAACAACTACCAGATTAGTGTAGGTTAGAACTTTTTGCAAAATCGTCAAAAATTCGTTATTGACATTAATCGCCCAACCCCTTATAATTACTATTAATATCGATTAGGAATAATTATACATACCCGTTGTCGCCCACGCGGGTGACATTAAGGCGACATTATTCCTAACGAGAACTGCGCGGATGACAGTAGTTTTCTCAAAAGAGGGGTAAAGGCGAGGAAGGACTCGATTTTACCGTTTGGCTTTAGAGAGCAGGCGGTTGGTGGAAGCCTGTACCGGCGGTAAAATATTTCCCGGTCTGGAGCTGTCGGAAGGAACCCGCAGGTGCCTTTGGCGCGGGGCGGTTAGTAATTCCGGCCGGAGTAATCCGTTACGATTCGATCTGGAACCAATTTTCGGATCATTGAGTCTCTGTGTTTTACGGAGAGAAGTAGGGTGGCACCACGAGCCTCTCGTCCCTATGGGATGAGGGGTTTTTTGTATGGGCTTCGCCTGAGAGAAAATGACGGAGGTGTTGATGGATGAAAGTTCTGGTGCTTGACAATGTTTCGGAGCAGGCGGTGGCGGTCTTACGTGAACAGGGGATCGATGCGGAAGTCTCCCCGACGCTGCCGGAGGAAGAGTTGATCGCCAAGATTCCACCTTATGACGGGATGATCGTCCGCAGCCAAACAAAGGTGAACGCGCGGGTGATCGCGGCTGCGACCAACCTGAAGGTGGTCGGCCGGGCCGGGGTGGGCGTGGACAATGTTGATCTGGCCGCCGCCACCAACAAAGGGGTGATCGTCCTGAACGCCCCCGATGGAAACACCATCTCCACGGCGGAGCACACGATCGCCATGATCATGGCCTTAGCGCGGAAGATCCCCCAAGCCCACAGTGCGCTCAAGGCGGGCCGTTGGGACCGGAAAAGTTACACCGGCGTGGAGATCAACGGCAAGACCTTGGGGATTATTGGGATGGGCCGGATTGGGACCGAAGTGGCCCGCCGGATGCAGGCGATGGGGATGACCATTTTGGCCATGGATCCCTTCCTTACCGAGGAGAAAGCGGCGAAACTGGGCGTCCGCCTGGTCGCTCGTGATGAGTTGCTGGCAACCGCTGATTTTATCACCTTCCATACCCCGCTGACCAAAGAGACCAGAGGTCTGCTCAATGCGGAGACCCTGAAGCAGTGCAAGCCGGGAGTGCGGATTGTGAACTGTGCCCGCGGCGGGATCATTGATGAAGAAGCCTTGGCCGATGCGATCGAAGCCGGACAGGTGGCGGGGGCGGCGCTGGATGTGTTCAGCGAAGAACCTCCCTCCAACCAACGGTTGCTTGGTCTGCCCCAAGTGATCGTCACCCCGCATCTCGGGGCCTCCACAGCGGAGGCTCAGGTTAACGTAGCGGTTGATGTGGCGAAGGAGATCGCGAAGGTGCTGAAGGACGAGCCTTTTAAGAACGCGGTTAACCTACCGACGGTACGTCCGGAAGTGATGAAAGTATTGTCGCCCTATTTCCCGCTGGCCGAAAAACTGGGCTGTTTCATCGGACAGTTGACCGAAGGCCGCTTGCAACGGGTCGAGGTGGAATACAGTGGGGAGATCACCGACTATGACCTAAACCCGCTGACCACCCTGGTGGTGGAAGGACTACTGAAACCGGTTCTGAACAGCGAAGTGAACAGGGTTAACGCCCGTGTGCTGGCGAAACAGCGGGGAATTAAGATGGCCGAGCGTCGCGAGGCCAGCGATCCCGATTATAACAATAAAATCCGGGTCAAGACCATCTCCGACCAGGGCGAACGGGTGGTGGCGGGGACCTTTTTCCGCCAGAACGACCAGCGGGTGGTGGAGATCGACGGTTACCACTTTGATGTGGTTCCCCATGGCCATCTGCTGATCGCGCCCCATCAAGACAAGCCGGGGATCATTGGGCAGGTCGGAACGATCTTAGGTGCGGCTGGCATCAACATTGCCTAAATGCAAGTGGGCCGGAAGGAAGTGGGCGGAGCAGCGATTTTGGTTCTTACCGTCGATCATGAGGTCCCGGCGGCGGTTCTCGATCAGATTAAGCAAGTAGCCGGCATTGACAACGCGGTTCAGGTGTGGCTGTAAGTTTACGGCATACAGAAGCCGGGGATAGCCCGTGGATAAAATTCCCTCCCGCCCAAGGTAGCGGGAGGGTCCTTTTTTTTTCGGCCGTAAAAGCCGTGCCAAATGGGTAAAATTAAGACAATAACCGATCCACGCAGGAATTAACCGCTGCGGTGCCGAACTGAATATATTGGTTTTAAATCACCATTGTGACAGAGAAACGGAGTGACATAGTTGGACTTAAAAGCGCTCATCCGGGAGATCCCGGACTTTCCCCAACCGGGGATTAGTTTTAAAGACATTTCCACTGTGATTGGTAATGCCGAAGCCTTTCATTATATCATTGAAGAGCTAGCCAAGGGCTTCCGCTCAAAACAGCCGGAAGTGGTGGTCGGGATCGAATCCCGCGGTTATATTATCGGAGCCCCTTTGGCTTACGAGTTAGACGCCGGGTTTATCCTGGTCCGCAAACCGGGAAAGCTGCCGGCTGCCACCGAACGGATCGATTACACCTTGGAGTACGGCGTGAACACCCTTGAGATCCATAAAGACGCGATCCGCCCCGGACAGCGGGTGCTGATCGTCGATGACATCCTGGCGACCGGTGGGACGGTTTCGGCCACGGCGGAACTGGTCCGACGGCTCGGGGGCGAGATTATCGGCTATGCTTTCCTGGCCGAACTGGATGCGCTAGAGGGCCGGGCCAAACTGGACGGTGCGCCCGTTATCTCCCTGGTTCATTACGAAGATTAGGCCTCTTCCCCCGTGGAGAAAAGACCACGCCCATAAGCACAACCGGACCCGAACGACCATATGATGTAAGAAAAAAGCTGGAGGGTTGTCGGATGGACGTGGAAAGATATGACCGTAGAGACCGCAACGAGGGGTTGGTGTTTGTCCTCTTACTTGTGCTGCTCCTCTTCTTGACCTGGGATTAATTTTTGCGCTGGCTGCTGAGCGGACTCCGCCCCCATGACCAAAGCAAGATTGAGAAAAGCCCGGACTTTGGAGGAGGGCTAACCCGAAACCGTGGTTTCCACGGTTTTGTTTTTGCCGGACCAAACAAGCGGAAGGGGTTAAAACGATGATTCTGCTGACCACTTTAAATTCCCAGTATGTCCATACCGCCTTGGCGCTCTATACTTTGCAGGCCTATTGCCGGCCGGACTTCCCGGACCTGCAGGTGCTGGAGTTCAATATCAACCAGAGCCTGGACTGGATCTTAGGTGAGATCTACCGGAAAAAGCCACGGATTCTGGGCATCTCAACAAACATCTGGAATATAACCCAGTCTTTGGAGTTGGTGGACCGGGTGAAAAAAGTACGGCCGGAGACGGTGGTGATTCTGGGCGGTCCGGAAGCGACGGCAGATTACGCAGCCATTCTCAAGCGGCCGGGGGCACCCGACTATATTGTCTTGGGGGAAGGCGAAGCAACTCTCCGGGAACTTCTGGTTAAATTGGAGGGGGGACAACCCGACCTTTCAAGCATCGCCGGACTCGCCTGGTGCCAGGGGGGGGAGCCCGAGCGGACTCCCGACCGGGCCCCCATCGATCTGGCGACGCTCCCCTTTCCCTACCCCGATCTGACCGCCTTTCGCCACCGGATCCTTTATTATGAAGCCTCCCGGGGTTGTCCTTTTCGGTGCACCTATTGCCTGTCGGGTTGGGAAAAGGCCAAGCTTAGGACTTTGCCGTTGGACCGGGTGAAGGCTGATCTGAAAAGATTCGTTACCGCCGGTGTCCGGACCGTCAAGCTGATCGACCGCACTTTCAATGTGGACCGGGCGCGGGCAGCCGCGGTTCTCCAGTTTCTCCTGGAACAGGGGGAAGAGACCGAGTTCCATTTCGAACTGGTGGGCGAGCTTCTGGATGAAGAACTGATCCGGCTCTTGAAGGCCGCCCCAGCCGGGCGTTTTCGCGTGGAAATCGGCGTCCAGTCCACCTGTGTCGAGGCGCTAAAGGCGGTCCGACGGTATCAAGATTTGGCGAAATTACAAGCCAACTGTTTGGCGCTGCCCACCAGGGAAGAGGGGTTGGACCAGCCCCGGCCACTCGTGCACCTGGATCTGATTGCCGGGCTTCCCTATGAAGATCTGGCGACCTTTGGCCGCTCTTTCGACTGGACCTTTCGCTTGCGCCCCGACGAACTGCAACTGGGCTTTCTAAAGCTCTTGAAAGGCTCGCCCCTTCGCGAACAGGCGGCGGAGTATGGGTACGCTTATACGAAGACGCCCCCCTACGAACTCCTCCGGAATAAATGGCTTTCCTATGCGGACCTCCTGGTGTTGAAAGGGGTCGAGGAGATGGTTGAGAAGTTTTTCAATTCCCGCCATTTTCGCTACACCTTGGCCTATCTTTTCCGGGATGAGACCCTTTCACCCTGGGCCTTCTTTGCGGCGTTGGCCCGTTTTGGCCGGGCGCAAGGTTTCAGCGGACAAGCCCGCAAGCAAACCGCCCTTTACCACGGACTGTGGCAGTTTTTAACTAGCGAATTTTTGCCCAAAGCTGGGTAAAAGTCGTGGTCGGAGGAACACCTACGGTCCCTTTTAACCTTCGACTATTATCTCAGCGGCACCGGCGGTGCCGCGCCGGAGTGGCTGACGCCCCAGGAGGCGGACCTGCGCGAAAAGGTTAAAGAATTGCTGAAAGACCCGGAGCAGAAGGTTCTTCCGTTGCCGTCGGATCTATCCTCTAGTGAAGTACGCCGGCGGATGCTGGTCTTCAATTTTGGTCTTGACCCGGAGACGGGGGAGGAAGGCAGCGTCCCGGTGCTGATTTACCAGCCGGCGCAAGGCCGTCCCGCTTGGCTGCGGCTCCCGCCGACCCTGCTTTCGGAAGAAGCGGTTCCCGGTCAGGCTGTTTGCCAATCCGGAGGTGAAACTGATGCGTGAAGAGTTGTCCCAAGCGACAGAAACGGACCGTTTGGGCCTGGGAGACCTGCGGATCAAGCAACATCCGGCCATCTTTAAATTTACGGTGGATCCGATTCTGCTGGCGGGTTTTGCGCGGATCCGGGCGCGGGCTTCCGTCCTTGACTTAGGGACCGGTGCCGGGGTGATCCCGCTCTGGCTCACCGGGTACCGGGGCGTCGACCGCGTGACCGGCTTGGAGATCCAACCTGAAGTGGCGGATCTGGCCCGTGAAAATGTCAAGCTGAACGGATTAGAGGAGCGGATCCGGATCCTCACCGGCGACCTGCGGACACCCCCTCCTGCCCTGGCCGCGGGCAGTTTTGACTGGGTTTTGAGTAATCCGCCCTACTGGCCGGCGGCGACCCACCTCCTGCCCGAAGCCCCCGCCCTTGCCCAGGCCAAGTTTGAGCTGACCTGTACCCTGCGGGACGTGGTCGCGGCGGCCGCCTATTTCTGACGTGACGGCGGACGGGTGGGGCTGATCCACCTGCCGGAACGCCTGACCGACCTCCTCAGTGAACTTCGCCACAATAAACTGGAACCCAAAAGGCTCTGTCTGGTCCAGCCGAAACCGGGAGCTCCGCCCCACCGGGTGCTGGTCGAAGCCCAGAAGCTGGCCCGTCCCGGCCTTAAAGTACTGGCGCCCTTTTCGATCCAGGGGGCGGACGGGAATTTCACTCCGGAAATGGTCCGGGTGTACCAAGGAAAGCCGTTGGGTGCGGGCGAACGTGAAGGCATGGGCTTAATGTAGAAGATGAAGCACCTCCGTTCCCTTTCCTTCCGATCAACAATAAATTGATAGGGAGAAGTTTATCTGTCGGAGGTGTGAAGATGATTCAACACCGATTGAAGCGGACCGTTGCCCACCGTTTATCGCCCACCCTGGTGCAGACGGTCCTCGATACACCCAAGCAGGAACCGATCCAAGTGATCATGGAGTTTCCCTCCCTCCGCTCCTGCCGCTCCCAGCGCCTGCGGGAACTGATCCGTAATGCAGGGGGGCGGATCGTTTATGAACTGCCCCTCATCAATAGTCTGGCGGTAGAGTTGCCTTCCGAAGCCCTCTTGAAGGTGATCCCGGAGGCCCGGGTGAAAATGGTCTGGCCCGATGTGAAGGCAACGCCCTGTCTTGATGTGGCAGTCCCTGCCATCGGGGCGGATCAGGTCCACCGGACGGGGCTGACCGGGAAGGGAATAGTCGTGGCTGTGATCGATACCGGGATTGCGCCTCATGATGACCTGATGAAACCGGAGCCCCGGATTGTCGGCTGGTATGATCTGGTGCGCGGGAAAAGCGAACCCTATGATGACGAAGGCCATGGTACCCATGTGGCCGGGATTATCGCGGGGAATGGGCACGCATCGGCGGGGAAATACACTGGAGTAGCCCCCGAGGCGCTATTGGTCGGGGTTAAGGCTTTGGATCAGCGGGGGAGTGGACCCATTTCCCGGGTGATCGCCGGGATCCAATGGGTTGGCGAGCATAAAGAGGAGTATCGGATCAAAATCCTCAACCTTTCGCTCGGCGCGCCGCCGGAGGAAGGCTACCGGACCGATCCGGCCAGTAAAGCTGTTGATGCCGCTTGGCGGGCAGGCATACTGGTTTGTGCCGCCGCCGGGAACATGGGTCCGCGGCAAAGGATCATTACCACCCCGGGAATTGCGCCACGGGTCTTGACGGTAGGGAGTATTAACGACCAGGGGACCATTCCCCGGGAAGACGATGTGATCAATGAGTTTTCCAGCCGGGGTCCGACCATCGACCGCCTGGCGAAACCGGACTTGGTTGCCCCGGGGGCCGATATCATGTCCCTGAAACCGGACGGCGGTTATGTGGCCCAATCGGGAACTTCAATGGCCACTCCAATGGTGGCGGGGGCAGCTGCTTTGCTTTGGGAGAAGGACCCGACGCTTTCGCCCAACCAGATCCGGGAACTATTGGTTACCACGGCGGAAGACCGGGGGTACAACCGGTTAATCCAGGGGGCAGGCTATCTTAATACCAGCGCTGCCCTGGAGAAAATGGCGAATCCGACCGCGCCGCCAGCCGCCAATGACGATCTATTTTTCACCTTTTTTCTCACCCTCGGTCTCCAGTTTGCCCCGGAGCAGCGGCGACAGGAGTTGCTCACGGTCCTAACCAACCATCTGGCGACGGCTCTCCAGAAGACCGGTTGGTTTCAGACGGCGAGCGCCGACCTTTACCAGGAACATCTCCCCCAGGTCCTTTACGCGCTGGGTGAATGTTTGTTCCGACCAGCGGCAACGGAGAGTTAAAGGCCTTTGGCCTTTTTTTGTTCGGCAAAAAATGGTTTACAGGATGCTTTTTAACCAGAGTCCGGCAAAGAGCGACAGGCTGAAGCTGGCTAAAGTGCCCACCAGGTAATACTCGGCAAAATCCCGTTTGTTCAGTTCCTGGTACCGGGCGAGCGACTTGGCGGCGAGGACAAAACCGATGGCCGAGACCGCATCAACCACCACAAGCGTAATCAGGATGAGTCGTTCCATCACCCCAATGGCGCTGCTCAACCGCCGCGCCTTTTCTTCTTGGGTATCTGCGGTAAGCCAGGCCAGGATCCGGTTGGTTAAGACCGCGCCACCAAAGACGGTGGCGAGGTAAATAACGGCGATCCAGAGGATTTTTTCCAAAGGATAGACGGTGAAGGAGGCGGGCATCGCCAGCGCAAAAACGGGCGTCGCGGGGCGTAACTGTTGGTAGAAAGCAATTACCCTGGGATCGGGAGTGGCCGTCGGAAAAAGCGGGAAGAAAGCAAAAAGGACCAACAGATGTAGTCCTTGGTCCAGTAAGAACAAGAAAAGCTTGGTTCCGGCGGCTTTGCCCTTTTCCAGCCAGGATTTGGCGCTGTCGAGCAAAAGATGCGCCAAGCCAACCAGGACCGCATAGAAGGAAGCCGCCTTCAGGCCGTAACAATGGGTGGCCAGCCAGGTTAGGACGATAATGAGCAGGCCGTGCTTGAGATGGGCCCAGGTCCGACCGGCGTTTTTCGCCGCGACCAAATGGTCATTCTGCAGGAGAAAATCGCCGGTAAGGTGGGCGCAGAGCGCCAACAGAAACAGGTTCATTCCTTTCCCCTCCACATTCAACCATATAAGGGTGAAACAACATTATTCACCTAAAACCAGGTTAAAATCGGTGTATTGGCTTAAGATCATTGGAAAAGTCGCCTCGGCTTCGCGGATCGCCCACCAGCGGGCGGCACGGCAGCGCTTTTCCACATTTTGAAAGGCGATCCCGAGCCGTTGGCCTGCTTCCTGGTAGGAACCGGTGGCTTCGTAAAGCATTACCCCTTCCCACTGGGGAAAAGTCCAGCGACTTTGAATGACATCATATAGGTTGAAAAGGGTATTCACCGTCTGGTCCAGCCCCGGATCACCGCTGACCAGCCGTGTGCGCCAGTGCCGGTGCTGTTTAACTTCGTCCAAAGCCTGCCGCGCCCGGTGGAAAGCGGGGCCGTTCATCTCCCAGGAGCTATTGGCCCCCAGTCCGGAAGTGATCCGTCCGAGTCCGATTCCAATCCGCAGCTGCAAGGGCAAACAATAGTAGCGTAGCTTCCGTAGAATCGCCGGTGAGCTTAAAACACCGGCCACTACCGCCTGGATCTCATCCCCCCGGGAAAAGGTAAAAGGGGTTACTAACGAGGCGTCGGTTAGCTCCTGGAGCCCCGTCTTTTTCGCCGCAACCACCGTTTCCTGACGACGGGAACCAATCACATCGGCGGTCAAAACCGTATATAGTTCCATCGAGATCCCTCCCGATCCCCGTCCAAGCCCCTCACTCCGGGCGTTTTCGCGTGCAAGCAAGACGGGGAAAGTTACAGGTTGTATATTCTTCCGTTTCCTGTCCTTTCCTGCTTTAATTCATTTTTCCCAGTAAACAGGAATAATATTAATTTTAGCGAAAATTATGGGGAGGCGGCTCCTTGAAACGTGGCTACCACCTTTTCCTTCTGACCTGTTTCTGTGTGGGCTTATTTAGCGGTTTCAGTGCCGATCTGGAGCTCTGCGGCGACGCAGCCGCACAGCAGTTTTTTCAGGCCAATTTTCAGAACCGACGGGGCCTGGCCTACCGGTGGGTGCCCAGCGGAGAGACCGCTTACCGGCTCCGTTACGGGTCCGGCTTCTCCCCCGTAGAAACGGTGTTGGGACAGGTCCCTTTGTTATGCATCGTTAATTTTTGGAATCCGGTGGCGGCCGTGGGAAGCGCTACTTTGGAGGCAGTTTTACGCGGGGAAATAACCAACTGGTCAGCCCTAGGCGGGGAAGACCGGCCAATTGAAGTACTCGCTTACAACCGGCCCGATCTGCCGCAGCTCCCCGGGACCAGCCGGCCCGGCCTCCGGCAAGTGCGGACCCAGGAGGCGATGGTGGCGGCGGTCCGGGCCAATCCCAACGCCATAGGGCTGATCACCTGGCCGGTGCTGAGCCCGGCGGTGAAGGTCTTGGCCATTGATGGAATAAACCCCGCTTGGACCCTGGAGCCTTTAACCCTGGCGACCTATCCCTACTGGACGGAACTGACGCTGACCGAACCCGACCTTTCCGTGGGGCAAAATTGGTTGCACGGTGGGTGGTGGCGGCGCTGGCGTTTCCGGCGAGAGCTCACGGCGAGTTTTACGCCGAACAAATTCTTAGGCGGGCTGAGTGCCTTCACCATCGCCGCCGCCGGTGATATGATGCTGAGTCGCCGGGTTGCTACCACCAGTATCAATCAGGGGGATTACCGCTATCCCTTTTTAAGGGTGGCGCCGCTCCTGCGCCGGGCCACGCTGGCCATGGCGAATCTGGAAGGTCCGTTGAGCGACCGGGGACAGCAGTTGAATATGTTCCGCGGGGACCCCCGTTTTCTGGAGGGGATCCAGTACGCCGGAATTGATCTGGTATCGTTAGCCAATAATCATATTATGGACTATGGAACCGTTGCTTTCCTTGATACGCTGGAGCGGTTGACCGCCGCCGGCGTGATGTATGTGGGGGCCGGAACCAACCTGGCCAAAGCGCGCCAGGGACGCCTCCTGAACCTGGGCGGCGTGAAAGTGGGTTTTCTTGCCTACACCGAACTGGGACCCGGTTTTACCTACACGCGGGTCCCGCAACACTGGGCAGCCACTCCCGAGCTACCGGGGGTTACCCCGGCCCGGGTGGACTACCTCCAGGAAGATATCGCGCGGATGAAAACCCAAGCCGATCTGGTGGTCGTCGCGATCCACTGGGGACAGGAGCACCAGCATTACCCCACTTTAAAACAGCAGCGCTTAGGGAAAACGGCGTTGGCCGCCGGGGCCGATCTGGTTTTGGGGCACCATCCCCATGTGATCCAGGGTTTGACGGTGGCAGAAGAAGGAATTATTGCTTATAGCTTGGGTAATTTCATCTTTGACCAAAGGGCGGAAGCAACGCGGCAGGGTTTGATTCTGGAAGCAGCCGGCGACCGCTTCGAGATCCGTCAGCTCCGCTGCGTTCCCCTGGTGATCGTGGACGAACAGCCGCAAGTGGCGGAGGGGGACACCGCCCGGCGGATTATGAAACTACTCTATACGGTCTCGCAAGGATTATAGCTTCTGGTCTTAGGACACAACGCCAAAAAGCTTACTTAATATATAAGGAGGTTCATTCATGAAACCACAGGTTTTAGCGAAAGAACTGGCCAACTCCATCCGGGAGAGCCCGGAGTATCAGGCCTGGGAAAAGGCCAAAGCCGAAGTGGACAAGCACGAAGCGGCCAAAATTATGTTGGAAGATTTCCGCAAGAAACAGTGGGAACTGGAGAAAGCCCGCCTCAGCGGGGAGGAGATTAAAGCAGAACAAGAAGAGCAGTTTAAAAAGCTGGCGGAGATCATTCAGTATAACCCTTATGTCCGTGATTTTCTCGTGGCGGAGTTCAATCTGAACAAGATGATCATGGAGATCCAACGGATCATTGCTTCCGCGGTCGGCGTCCAGCTTCCGGAGGAAGAGAACCGGGAAGAAAAAGATGATGCCGGTAAATAATAAGGGGGTGTGGGTGGAGATCACGGTTGAGACCACCGCGGCTGGTCTGGAGATGGTGGGAGAACTCTTGAGCGAATGCGGCTGTACCGGGGTGGTCTACCATGATCCCCGCCTGTGGACGGAATTGAAAAATAAGCCTGCGGAGTTATTGCCCACCCGGCAGCCGGTCGACCGGAGTTATCGGGTCTCCGGTTACCTTCCTTTGGGACCGGGCTGGGAAGAAGAGGTGCTGAAACTCCGGACCCGGATCGAGGAAGTCCGGGCTTTTCTCCCCGTGGGCAGTGGAGCGGTTGACTTCCGTCAGTTACACGAGGAAGACTGGGCGAACACCTGGAAAGAATATTACCAGCCGGAGCGGATTGGCCCCTTCCTGATCATCCCCTCCTGGCTGTCCCCGCCCATACCGGCGGAGGCGATTCCGATCCGGCTTGATCCGGGGATGGCCTTTGGCACGGGCACCCATCCGACGACACAGCTCTGTTTGGAATTGCTCCCTACGGTGGTCCGCCCCGGCCACCTGGTTTATGACATCGGCACCGGTTCCGGAATCCTGGCAATTGCCGCCGCGAAATTAGGCGCGAAGGTACGGGCGGTGGATAAGGACCCGGTTGCAGTGGGGGTGGCCGCGGAAAACTGCGCCCTGAACCAAGTGGAAGTTCCGGTTTTGTCCGGAGATCTCCTGGCGAATCTGGACGAACCGGCGGATTTGATTATCGCTAATATCCTGGCCGAAGTGGTTATTGAGCTGATCCCGCAGGCGGTGGCGGGATTAAAGCCCGGCGGCGCCCTGCTCGCTTCGGGAATTATCGATCATAAAGCCGCGCAGGTGCACTCGGCTTTAGCCTCCGCAGGGTTTAAAATCATCAATGCTTTACAGAAGGAAGACTGGGTTGCCTATCTGGCGGTCCGGGACGGGAAAGAAGATGCCTAAATTTTTTATTGATCCGGCTGCCCTTCGCGCTGGAGACCGGGGGCAACAACAAGTGACGATCGGAGGGGAAGATGCCCACCACCTGGCCCGTGTCCTCCGGGCAAAACCCGGAGAGCGAATTACCGCCGGCGATGGGCAAGGAAATCTTTATGAAGTCGAGTTGACCGAGGTGACCCCGGAAGCGGTCCGGGGCAATGTGCTTGCGGTCGGCCCTGACCAGGCCGAACCCGCGCTCAAGATCACCCTTTTCCAGAGTATTCTGAAAGGGGAGAAGATGGACTGGGTCCTCCAGAAGGGGACCGAGATCGGGATCACCGCTTTTGTCCCCTTTCTTTCCGCCCGGACCATCGCCCGGCCCGCTCCCCACCAGTTCGGTAAGAAACAGGAACGTTGGCAGAAGATCGTGACCGCTGCGGCCAAACAAAGCGGGCGCGGTTTGATCCCTACGGTGCATCCGGTCACGCCTTGGTCGGCAGTGCCGCCGAAGCTCACCGGCCAATTTACCCTCGTGGCTTGGGAAGGGGAGACCACCTGCTCTCTCCGGCAGGCCTTGTCCGCCCGCAAAGAATTGTTTGCCGCGCAGCTCGTCGTCGGCCCGGAAGGCGGTTTTACCCCGGAAGAGGTGGCCGCGCTAGTGCGTCAAGGTGCCCGTTCGGTGTCGCTGGGGCCGCGGATTTTACGGGCTGAGACTGCCGGACCTTTGGCGGCTGGGCTCTTGCTCTACCATTACGGCGCGTTGGAGTCAACGCCTTCCACCTTTCCCAACAACGGCAGGTAGCGGAGGACCGTTTTTCTTTTGCGGCCTGCCGCCGGAAGCGTATACACCAGCTCCGGCAGGTACAAGAGGCCCACATTAACCAGGCGGACCAGGACACGGGGGCGGAATTTGTCATAAAGGTCCAGCGCACGATTGTGGAAGTCGGTAAAGTCCCGTTGATCTTCTTGGTAATACTGGTAGAGGCAGGAGAGCTCCTCCTCGTAGCGGGTACGGGCTTCCTCGACCCAGCGCCGGTCCCGCGCGGCCACCAGTTGCTCGAGGTAGCTATGGAGGAGGGTAAAAGCTTCTTCCAGTGAACAGTTGGGGGCTTCGACGGCCGTATCGGTAACGCCGGGGACTGCTTCCGCCTCAGTTAAAAAGCGGAGAAAGTCCGGCGTGATTGCGCCACTCGTCATATCCAACCCCAAACTGACCAGTTCCTCATGGAGCTCGTCGGTCTGGTAGGAGAGGGTATAGTGGGCCAGTAAGAAAGGGCGGGTTTTCACGGTCGGGGTCGGGAGCGGAAACCGGCGCTGCAGATCGGGACAGATCGTCCCGAGGGCGGTCTCCGTCTCGGCTGGTGCGCGGTCATACTTAAAACGCTGTAGGGTGTAGTTTCCCCGCTCTTTTAAGCCGTCAAGGAACCAGTTCAGCCGGTAACTTCCGGGGATAACCAGTTCGGCACCGGGGTAGCTGGCGCTGGCCTCCGGTGTAAAGACCAGATTCAAGGTCTGTTTCTCCAGCCGTGCCGGCTCAAAAAACATTGGTGGGATCTCGACCGTGACCTCCGCCATCAGCAAAGCATCATCCACCTGGCGGTAGGCGGCCCCGGAAACCCGTAGAGTTTCAATAATAAAGGCTTTTACTTCTTCCGGTGAGAGGGTGGGCACTAGATCGCCTCCATTTACTCTCTTAATCTACATTAGAGAAGAACTTTTCTTGTTTGATTTCTAAATAGCCTTAACTAGCTTCAGTAGAATGTATGGTAAACTTGATCAAGTTTTAAAGCCACCCTAACGAGCGAACAAACGTTAATCTTAAGTTCGCCGCTTTACCTCAGCGCGCCGGGAAGCACTTTGCCGGTAGCTTACAGCTTACCACCAGAGCCGACTTGGCGTTAGCAGTAATTCTATCTTACTTTTATTCCGCTGCCGCACTGTCCTGATTTTCTGCGGGCACCGCAAGCAGGTCATCCACGCTTAAACCCCCCGGCTGATTTAAGCGGACCAGGATTTCCTCGCCCAACCGCTCCAGGTTCCTGCTCAGCTCCCTCTCGTCTTCTGCGGCAACCAACGCCCCCATGAGGCGGGACTCAAAGGATTTTTCCTTGGCAAAGAAATTGGCGATCCGTTCCATATCCCCGATCACCATCTCGAAGAGGCGGATCTTCTCCAGTAATAATTTCAGCAGATGCTCTTCGATTGTCCCCCGCGTGACCAGGTTGTAGACATAAACCTCCCTGGTCTGGCCCAACCGGTGGATGCGCCCGATCCGTTGCTCCAGACGCATCGGGTTCCACGGGAGATCATAATTGATCATGGTCCGGCAAAATTGCAGGTTAACGCCTTCTCCCCCCGACTCGGTACAGATCAGGACCCGGTGCGCCGGATCGCGGCGGAACCGGCCCAGAGTGAAATCCTTTTTACTGGCCGACATCGAACCGTCGAAGGTTAAGGCTAAGATTCCGTTTCGCTTCAAACGGGCGTGAATATAACGTTGGGTGGCCAGAAACTCGGTGAAGATGATCACTTTCTCCTCGCCGGTTTGGCGAAGGATCTCCTCCACCAGATTCATCTTGGTGTTCTCCTTCAGCCGCCCGCCCAGTTCCATCAGGGCGACAATTTATTCCGCGTCGGTTTCTACAGCCTTTTGCGCTAGATTACAAAGGGTGGTGGCGGCGGCGAAGGAACTGGAACAAACCTCTCGTTGAAGGGTGATCAACGTCAGTGGGTTTACCTTCGCCCGTTCGCCCTTGCGGTATTCTTCTTTGACAAAAGCCGTTACCCGTTGGTATAATTCCTGTTCGGCGGCGGATGGAGTCAGCGGCATCGTGGCCACTTTGCGCGGGGGCAGCTTGATCTGGGGCCCCCGTTTGTTCCGGATCATCACCCGGCCGAGTAAGGAACGTAACTCTTCTGGATTTTTCGCCGTGCGCTTGTCGGCCATAAAATTCCGTTTAAACTGACGATAACTGCCTAACTGTCCCGGGCGGAGGAGCGAGATGAGGTTAAAAAGTTCTTTCAAGTCATTCTGTAAGGGCGTCGCCGTGAGCAAAAGGAAGAATTTTTTCCGGATTCTACTCACAAGCTGCCAGTTCTTGGTGGCCGGGTTTTTCAGTTTGTGGGCTTCATCGATGACCAATAGATCGTAATAGAGCTTTTCGATCACTTTCCAGTGTTTTTCCTGTTTGGCCAGGTCCAGGGAAGCGATGACCAGATCGAAACGTTCCCAGTCAAAATCGCCCTTTGCCAGTACCGGGTAGAGGGCAAATTTCTGGGAAAGCTCTGCCGCCCACTGCCGACAGAGGGAGGCCGGGGTCAGGATCAGGATCTTTTTCGCTAAGCCGCGGAGGGTATATTCTTTGATGAT
>JAAZDX010000076.1 GCA_012512605.1 Bacillota bacterium | reverse complement strand
GGCCGCTTGAGTTAATCCTTATGATGTACGACGGCGCGATCCGTTTCTGTAATCAGGCGAAGAACGCGATTGAAGAAAAGAAATATTATGAGGCTAACCAACTTTTGCAACGGGTCCAGGCGATTATTGATGAGTTGAATTATAGTCTTAATATGGATGCCGGGGAAATCGCGGCTAATCTCCGGAATCTATATGATTTTATCGCGACTAAGCTGGTGGAGGCTAATATTAAGAAGGATATTGTGACGATCGACCAGATGGTAAATCTGCTAACAGAGCTACGGAGTTCTTGGGCTGAGCTGCAAAGCCCGCAAAAAAAAGTAGTATCGGCAGGGGAGTAAGATGGAATGGGATGGTCTTGAGCTCAAGGATGGGCTTAGATTACTGGAGAACTGTTACAACCGGTTAGCGCAGATTGTCAAGGACGAAGAGGCTGACCCCCAAGCAATTACTTCTCTTGTGGATGAGGCAGAACAAATTGTAGTATTATTAAATGCGATCCTCCAGAGAGCGTCGGTTGAAGGGGAAAAAGAGCAGAATATACAGGCCGTTAAGGAAAAAGCTGATGCCATTGTTCAGCTTCTCCAGGAAGAGATGGGTACTATTGCTGAGCAATACGCCCAGATTAAGACGGGGCGGCAAGCGATCGACGCTTATTACCCGCAGCCGGTCGGTTTGGGCTATTCGGAAGGTAAATTTATCGACCGTAAGAAATAAAAGCGCATTATCTATTATTTTCCCTTTTTTACTTGCATAATTCTTTATTTTAGGTATAATTGTTCATGAAGGTGTCTTGGTTTGGCGTTCACAGGAGGGATACTTAGGTATCAGAACGGATGTAACCCGGACAAATTTATCCTTAGGAAGGGAAGTCGAGTTTTTAATGTACGAGGACAAAACACTGGTATGTAAGGAATGCGGTGTGGATTTTGTCTTTTCTGCGGGTGAACAGGAGTTCTATGCGGAAAAGGGGTTCACCAATGAACCAGCTCGTTGTCGGGAATGCCGTCAACAGAGAAAACAAAGGGGCCGGACGATGACTGAGGTCGTATGTGCCAACTGTGGAGTAACGACCCAAGTGCCTTTTACGCCCTCCCAGGATCGCCCAGTCTATTGCAAAGAATGCTATGATGCCATAAAAGCTAGCTAAGTACGATTTTAAAGCTGATTAGCGATAAAAAGAGAAACCTCCTCTGCCCTCCAGAGGAGGTTTTTTTATGCTTATTTGTTAAACGAATCTGGAACTAATGGCGAATTATGGACGTTTACTTAATTAGAAGGAAGTTCAATTATTTCCATAAGTGTCGAAGGATTATTTTCCCCAACCGGGAATATATCTAGTATAAACTTTGTTGAAGATTGCATAAGGGGGGTGGATATCCGCACCAAATTGGGTATATTATTCATGACGCGGTAACCTCTGAAAACGACAAGGGAAGGAGTGGATAGGATGGACATTAAGGTTTTTGGAAAAAACCTTGAGGTAACTGATGCGCTCCGTGATTATGCGGAAAAAAAGGTGGGAAAGATCGCCAAATTTTTTGCCCAACCACCGACAGCCCTGGTTACTTTGTCGATCGAACGGGGAATACATGTTGTCGACATCACTATTTCCATCAATGGCCTTTTACTTCGTGGGGAAGAAAAAAGTGCCGATATGTACAGCTCGGTTGATGGTGCCGTTGAAAAGATTGAACGCCAGATCCACAAGTACAAAACAAAAATCAACAGGAAGATACGGGAAGAGTACCGGATCATCTCGCCTACACCAGCTGATACTGTTGAGGTAACCGCTGAACCAAAAATCGTCCGCACTAAGCGGTTTGCGATTAAACCCATGTCGGCGGAGGAAGCCGTTATGCAAATGGAATTACTCGGCCATGACTTCTTTGTCTTCTTCAATCCGGACTTGGAAGAGGTTAATGTAGTTTATAAACGGAAGGATGGTAATTACGGATTGATCGAGCCGGAATTCTAAGGAAGAAGAGAAATAGATCCAAATAGAATTAAAGAACCGGTTCTGGCGTTATGGCTGGAACCGGTTCTTTGCTGGTTAAAAATATTCGTTAATAAAATTGGTTGCTGGTGGAAACAGAGTTGCAAGGACCGTTCGGAACTCAGGATCGTCAAGGGCCAGGTCACCCCGGTCGACCAGCGCTTCCGGGGGGGCGTTTCCGGTAACCATCCGGGCGAGGGTCCCAATGGAACAACGAACCGTCGGTTTTTGACCCGTGGTTTTCGTGACCCGCATTTTTCCCCCGGCCAATTGTATCTGGTACTGGCCGCTATTTTCGGGAAGGAGGGGATCGGTGACCTCCAGTACCCAACTAGCGGTTAGCGGGGGATAGGTGCGGGCTTCTAACATCGGTGCTACGCTGGTAATCCGTCCGAGGAAGACCGGTTGCGTGCCTGAAGGGATGTACGGGGTTAGTTGTGTGGCATCATTTCCCGGGGTAGCGCAAAGCGGCTTGGTTTGGTTTGCACCCACGACTGCGCTTGCCGTCTCGGCAGTGGCGGACCAGGAAGCCTCACCTAATGTGGCGGCGAGATAGTTCAGAAAAGGCGTTTTTAGAGCAATTTCCCCGGTGGTCAGCTCCCGGAGGATTGGCCGACCGTTGGTTGGCGGCAGGACTAGAGCGTAACCCTGGGGGGTGCCAGCTGGGTCAGTGGCCAACCAAGTTTTACCCCCGTACAGAGTATGGTCCAGGAGGAGGCATGTCCAGTCCTGGTTGGAACGGTGTAGACCCCCATCTATGCTCGCGAAGGAACGCTCGTAGATTTCGGCGAGAAGCTTTTGTTCCGGTTCGACTTGGCGGAACTGCCACCGATAACCGCCTGCAGGATCGGGAGCCGTTTCGGCCGCCTGGTTGCAGACCGGAGGCAAATAATAAAGGCGGTGGTCGGCCCATACTCCCCAGCCTAACCGGGTGTAGAATTCGGTGTTAAAGGGGAGCAAAAAGGTGAAGAAGATCCCCTTGGCGGCCAGGTGGCGGAGGGCGTAGGTCAGGAGTGTTTTTGCCAGTCCCAACCGGCGAAAGGCGGGGTCGGTGGCCAGGGCGATCAGATAGGCCGAAGGAAAGCTTTGTTGGCGAAGTTTAATTCTCCGGGGGGACAGATGGAGGTCACAGACCAGTTGTCCATCCTGGAAGATCCCCAGTCCGTCGGCGGGTTGAAAACGGGTCTGGAAATACCAGTCCAAAAATGCCGGGAGGTCTTCAAAACAGGCCTCCCAGAGGGCGCGGGCTTGGCCCATGTCGGGCGGTGTTAAAGGTCGGATCGCCATCACGCCTCCACCTCAACCACGGTATATTTTTCGACCATCCGGAAAGGATGGTAACGTTTTTTTGCTTGGCGAAGACCGGGTAGCCCCATATCATCTTCCCGGTTGACATACTTTGTATCAGCCCATTCCCGTGCAATGAACAGTTGATTGATGACCGCATAAATCCCGGAAAACTCGGCATTGGCCTTTTCAAAATGGACAATGGCGGTGTCCTTGTTCAGGCGGCTGCCGATGGCAAAGGCCTGGATTTCGCCGTAGACTTCCAAGACCCCGCCTTTCAGGTTAAGGAGGGGAAAATGCGCAAACGCTTCTTTGAGGGCGAGGCGCTCCTCTTCCACCTCCGGTTGCCCGGCTTTCTCGGCCGCCCATTGTTCAAAGAGGCGCAGGCAAGCCGGAAAATGTTCCGGGGTTAGGGAGTGGTAAGCGAAGGAATAAAATTGTTGAAAACGGTTGATGTGGTTCCGTTTTTGCTGGTATTTCCGTCCGCGTAGTTCAATCAGGTCTTTTGTCCGGTAGAGGTAATCCCAGTACGTGCGGTCGGGGATGATCCGGTACCGGTTGGTGGGAAACAGGGATAGCAGATCCCCGGGGACCGCACGGAAAACCGCCGGTTGGTTCTGCCGGTGGAAATAGGCGTGGATCCTTTGCAAGACTGGAGCCGGGTCCACACCGGGTTTAATCAGCGGCGCTAAACAGTAGGTTGCTCCCCGGTAGGTACAGAGGAGAACGGCATAGTCCGTAGTTTGGTCGATTTTGACTTGAAAAGGGTCCCGCCAAAGGTATAAAGAGGGTGGTGCCAGATCGGAGACTTCAAGGTAAAAATCCTTAATAAATGCCGAATAAAGCTGAATATCCGTTTGTGTTATTGGGTGAAAATTAATGGTAAAACCCCCCTGATTGTACTAAAACCCCCATGCAGTTTGGGGGTTTATTTAATTATACCTCTTTCTTTGCTTTAAAGAAAGGGGGTAATTACCATTGGACTTTAAAAGGGGTTTAGCCTTTCGGTTTGAAGATCAGGGCGACGAGGAAACCGAAGATAATTGCGGCGGTAATCCCGGTGCTCGTTAATTCGAACATGCCCGTGAGGACCCCAATAACGCCGTTTTTCTCCGCTTCGGCAATGGCTCCTTTGACTAAGGCGTTGCCAAAACTGAGGATTGGCATGGTGGCCCCACCCCCGGCGAACTCAATCAGACGGTCATAGAGGCCGAGACCGCCTAAGACGCCGCCGACCACCGTTAACACCGACAGAATATGTCCCATATTAAGTTTGGTATAGTCCCAGACCAACTGGGTCAGGAGACAGATCAACCCGCCGACCCAGAAGGCATTAAGATAGATTGGCCAGTTCATGATGGACTCCGCTCATTTCTAGTACAAAATAGCTCATCAACACTAGTCAGAATTACCATTTAACAGGGGGATTATACAGGGAAAGGTTGTAACTTGCCCGTAATTTCAATTTGTTCGATTCGTAATCCTGATGATCGTAAAACTTTACCATAAGATGTTATGATTAAGACGAAGAAAAAAGAAGGAGGTAATAAACGATGAGACAATGTCCAGACTGTCAAGTTGAGATTAAAGGATGGGAGTTGTTCTGTCCGCGGTGCAGCAAAGCCGTTTACGGTTACGAAAAACCCCGTAAGGTTAAGGCACGAAAGTGGAGATTATTTTTCTAATCTCCACTTTCTTTTTTTGGTGCGTCGTTCAGGTCTTTTTAAATTTGCTTCTTAAATAACCCCATATCGCCCCATAACACCTCATAATCCGGCACTTCATTTGTCACCTGAGTTGTTTCTTACGTAACAAGGAGTACTCTCCCCAGCCAATCCGCACCACTCGGCGGGTCTTTTTTTATGGCTGCTTTGACCAATTCTTTTTCGTATGCACTGCCGCGTAAAAAACCGGCTTTAGAACAAAAACCGGGTTTAGAACGGATATACTACAAGCGGTTGAGTTAAACACGGGGAGGTAAAGCTTTGTCACGCAACAAGCGGCGGGTCATCAAAAGTCGGCGTTCTAAGCACTTTAAATTCCTGCGCTGGTTGGTAGTTTTGTTTCTAACCGGCGGTTTGTGCGGTACAGTCCTGGTTTTATATAACCCCTTCATCAGTGATGTTGATCTTCGTCAGTTGCTCCGTCCGAATCTACAGGCTTCGGTTCTGTTGGACCGGAACGGTGAGGAGTTATTGACACTTAGTCCATCGCGGGTGGTCTGGACGCCCTTGGAGAAAATCCCGTTGTTTTTACGTCGGGCGGTGGTGACGGTGGAAGACCGTCGTTATTATGAGCACCGGGGGGTCGATTTCCAGGGGGTACTGCGGGCGGTCTACTATAATATCCGCCGGCAAGAACGGGCCCAGGGGGGCAGTACTATTACCCAGCAGTTGGTGAAGAACCTCTTGCTCACCAATGTGAAGACGATCCCCCGTAAGTTGGTGGAGATCGGTTATGCGGTGAAGATCGAGCAAAATTACTCGAAGGATCAGATCTTGGAGTCGTACTTAAACGGGATCTACTTTGGCCATGGCGTCTATGGGGTGGAAGGAGCGGCCCGTTTCTATTTCGCCAAGCATGTCTGGGAGCTGTCCACCGCCGAGCAGGCGATGCTGGTCGGTTTGATCCGAGGGCCGGAACTGTACTCACCCTACCGCCATCCGGAACGGGCGCTGAAGCGCCGTAATCTGATCTTGGAAGTGTTATGGGGACAGGGTTTGCTCACCCAGCGGGAGTATCAAGAACTGTCCGCCTTGCCACTGGAGGTGGAGGAGGATCCCAGCCATTTGACCCGGGGCGGGTATTTTGCCGATTATGTCGCGGACTGGTTAGCCGAGCAGTATGGTTGGTCCGCCCAGTATATCCGGGCTGGGGGCTTAAAGATCTACACCACCTTGGATGCTTATACCCAACGGATTGCGGAGGAGACCATTGCCGCTTTACCTAAGGATGAAAAGGGGGGCCCGGAAGCGGCTTTGGTTGCTCTCGACCCGAAGGACGGCCAGATCCTGGCGATGGTCGGTGGACGGAATTACCGGTTTTCCAAGTATAACCGGGCGGTTCGTATGCGGCGGCAGATTGGTTCGGCGATCAAGCCGCTCATCTTCGCCGCGGCGGTGGAGAACGGTTTTACCCCGGACACTCCAGTCGTGGATGAACCGGTGACCTATACCGTGAACGGTAAGCCGTGGACGCCACAGAACGCGGACGACGAATACCGAGGGGTGGTTCCGCTCCGGGATGCTTTAGCCTGGTCGCTTAATACAGTGGCGGTCCGCTTAGTTGATGAACTGGGCGTGAAGGCGGTCTTCTCCTTTATCCAACGTTTAGGGCTGCTGTTGGTAGAAAGTGGTGCCCGAAACGACCAGGCCTTGGCTCCCTTGGCGTTAGGCGGTTTGACCGAGGGGGTTACTCCTTTGGAATTATGCACTGCCTTCACGGCTTTAGCGAATCGAGGCGTACGTTCTGAGCCGCTGGGGGTCCTACGGGTGGAAGATGCCCAGGGCCGGGTGCTAAGGCGGGGGAGTATCCGTCAGGAACAGGTCATCCGGCCGGAAACGGCGCAGGCAGTAACGGAGATGATGCAAGGGGTCATTACCTACGGGACGGGGCAAAGCGCCGATCCGGGGCGGCCCGCCGCCGGCAAAACCGGAACTAGCAACGAGAATACCGATGCCTGGTTTATCGGTTACACGCCGGAACTCCTGGCCACCATCTGGTTGGGCAACGACGACCGCCGACCGCTGCGGATTGACGGTCGGAACATCGGTGGCGGTACTGCTGGTGAGTTTTGGGGAAGTTTCATCCGCCGGGCCCTCGTGCGGAATAGTGTTAAGTATTTTTAGCGGGAATTTAAGGTAATAGTAAGGACTTAGGGATTGACGGAAAGTGAAAGTAATTTTACAATAGATTAAAACATACACATAATGACATGAACATACATATGATGACAAGAGTTTTTCTAAGTATGATGACAAGAATCTTCTAAGGAGGTAGTCATGGTTATCCGACGAATGTTAAAGATTGCAGTGCTGACTTTATTTTTGTTCTTCTTTACTTCGCCGGCGGTAATTGATTTTATCACTGGAGAGCACGAGGCCGGGTTAGCCCATGACCCGTTAGTAAAGATCGAGAAGTTTATCCGTGGTCATCATCCGGAGATCGCCCAAGAGGATCTGGAGGAGATTACCATTGCGGTTCTGGATGCCAGCGCCCAGTATCACATCGATTACTACCTAATCCTCTCTTTGATCGCGGCCGAGAGCAGTTTCCGGAAAACAGCGGTCTCCCATAAAGGGGCCCGGGGTTTGACCCAACTGATGCCGGTTAATTGTTACGATTTAGATTGGAAGGACATCAGAGCCAATGTCTTCCGGGGGACGGAATACCTGCGGCAGCAGTTGGAACGGTTTGGGACGATCCAGACCGCCTTGGCCGCCTACAACGCCGGACCGACCCGCATCGCCCGCTCTAAAGAATGGCCGCGGGAGACCCGTATGTATGTACGGCGGGTTACCGGGTACTATCAAGATTTAATCGGTTTAGAAAACTAAGTGCCGGTAGGTGCTGAAGATCATTACATACCCGTAGGCAAACGGAAAAGAAAGTATAAAAAAGCCCCTGTTCCGAATGGAGTGGACAGGGGTTTTTTATTCTCCTTTGATAATACTGCCGCCGCCGACGACGAGATCATCATCGTAGAGGACCAGGGCTTGGCCGGGGGTGATCGCCCTTTGTGGTTCGGCAAAATCGCAACGGAGGGTGGTGTCATCGACCATCGTCACCGTAGCCGGTGCGGGATCGTGGTTATAACGGATTTTAGCGGTCACTGCTTGCTTTGTGGTGAGGCGGTCAAAGGGGATGAAGTTTAACTGGTCGGCGTAGACGGTTTGCTGGTAAACCTCTTCGTCGGTGCCGACGACCACTTCATTGCTTTCCGGCCGGATCTCCAGGACGTAAAGGGGTTTGCCGACCGCCAACCCCAACCCTTTCCGTTGGCCAACGGTGTAGTGGATGATCCCTTTGTGCTGTCCAAGGATCTGCCCCTGGCGGTCGACGAAGTTACCCGGTCCGCTGGGGGAAGGGGCGTGCTCCTCGATGTAACGACCATAGTCATGATCGGGGATGAAACAGATCTCCTGGCTGTCTGGCTTGTTCGCAACGTTCAAGCCGATCGCCGCCGCGATTCGGCGTACTTCTTCTTTAGTGTAATCGCCCAGGGGCATTAGGGTGCGCGCCAATTGGTCTTGGGTCAAATTATAGAGGGCGTAGGTTTGGTCTTTTTTGCTGGTCGCCGCTTTCTTTAAAAGGTAACGCCCGGTATTCTGGTCAAAAAGGATCCGGGCGTAGTGCCCGGTGGCAATATAATCGGCCCCAAGCTGTAAGGCCTTGGTCAAGAGGGATTCCCACTTCACAAAGCGGTTGCAGGCGATACATGGATTGGGGGTCCGCCCCCGATGGTATTCGGTAATAAAATTCGCGATGACGTATTTATCGAATTCGCGCCGGAAATTTAAGGTATAGTGGGGGATGCCTAATTGATGACAGACCCGGCGGGCGTCATCGACCGCGGTCAGGCCGCAACACCCGCCGCTCTCTTCCCGGTGGGCATCCTCCGGCCAGATCTGCATGGTGATGCCGATCACTTCGTAACCGGCTTGCTGTAAGAGGTGGGCGGCGACCGAACTATCGACACCGCCCGACATTCCAACGATCACTTTACGCTTGACCAATTTTCCACTCCATAGTTAGTTTTCTTCAGCGGTTCCGGTATGGTCTTCTTCGTGATGGTTGACTGGTGGGGTCAGACCTTCGATGGTGATCCCGTTCTTTTCGGCGTAATTCCATAAGGCGGCTTTGAGCGCTTCCTCCGCTAAACAGGAACAGTGCATTTTGACCGGGGGCAGCCCGTCCAGGGCTTCCGCAACGGCCTTGTTGGTGATTCCCATCGCTTCTTCGATGGATTTACCCTTAATCATCTTGGTCAGCATGGCGCTGGTGGCGATGGCCGCCCCGCAGCCGAAGGTTTTAAATTTCGCATCACGAATAATATTATCTTCAATTTGCAGATAAATTTTCATTATATCGCCGCATTTTGGGTTGCCAACGGTGCCAACCCCGTCCGCGTTCTCGATCTCCCCCACGTTTTGGGGGTTCATGAAACACTCCATCACTTTTTCACTGTACATTTTCTCACCTCATTACGACAAATTGTTTATGAATTCTGGCGTACATAATCTTCGTAGAGGGGGGACATGGACCGTAGCTTTTCAACGAAGGCTGGTAGCTTCTCGAGGACAACATCCATCTCCTCCCGGGTATTATTCTCACCAAGGGTAAACCGGATCGAACCGTGGGCCTGCTCGTAAGGAAGCCCAAGGGCGAGCAGAACATGGGAAGGATCAAGGGAGCCCGAGGTGCAGGCCGAACCGCTGGAAGCGGCGATACCGTTCAGATCAAGGAGTAAAAGGAGGGACTCTCCCTCAATAAACTCAAAGGAGATATTCACATTGTTCGGGAGCCGCTGTTCCCGGTGGCCATTCAAACGGCTAAAGGGGATCCGTTCAATAATCCCGTCGATCAGGTAGTCGCGGAGGGCCTTGATTTCTGCATTTTTTGCTTCCATGTTTTTTCCAGCCAATTCGATTGCTTTGGCCAGCCCGACGATGCCCGGGACATTCTCGGTTCCAGCCCGCCGGTTCCGTTCCTGACCGCCGCCGTGAAGCAGGGGCGGGAGTTTCAGGCCGCGGCGGATGTAGAGCGCTCCGGTCCCTTTCGGTCCGTAGAATTTATGCCCGGATAAAGACAAGAGGTCAATATTTTGGGCGTGAACATCGATGGGAAGGTGGCCGACGGCTTGTACCGCGTCGGTATGGAAAGTAATCCCGTGTTTTTTGGCGACCGCGCCGATCTCGGCGATCGGCATAATCGTCCCAATTTCATTGTTCGCATACATGATCGTAATCAGGATGGTCTCGGGGCGGATTACCGCTTCCACCTGTTCGGCCGTGACCAGTCCATCCGGATTCACTTCCAGATAGGTGACTTCAAAGCCCTGTTTCTCCAGGTACTGGCAAGGATGAAGAACGGCGTGGTGTTCAATGTTGGTGGTGATCACGTGGTTACCTTTTTCCTTTAACGCCTCAGCGATTCCCTTAACCGCCCAGTTATCAGC
>JAAZDX010000075.1 GCA_012512605.1 Bacillota bacterium | reverse complement strand
TGTCGGCCGCGTTAAAACCTATGAAGCCATCGTTAAAGGAGAGAATGTCCCCGAGCCTGGTGTTCCCGAAGGATTTAAGGTCCTCATCAAAGAACTGCAAAGTCTGGGCTTGAATGTGAAGGTCCTGGCGGAAGAGGCGGAAGTCGAACTGAAGGATGATGAGGATGATGTCCGCGAGATGGCGAAAGAATTAGGGCTGGAACTGGAAGATTCGGCCTTCTCCGGAAAACCGGCGGCCCGTAAGGGGCAGAATGACGAAGACGATGAGGAAGAAGCGGAGGAAGGCGAGGAACTGGACGTGGAAGAGAGCGTCGAAGAAGACGACGATTATCTTGAAGAAGAGGAAGCGGATTATAACGAAGACGAGTTTGAAACAGATCTGGAAGAAGAACCGGAGTTGCCGTCGGAGCTTGATGAAGAGGTAGAGACTGGGGAGGAGACCACGGAGGAATTGCCTGCCACCCGGTGAGCTGCTGCCAGCAATGGAAAACAGGTTGCTGATCATGGTTGACGAAAAACTACCAAAATAATGGGTCAGGGAGGGATTGAGCCTTGTTGGACGCCAATAATTTTGACGCCATCAAAATTGGGTTGGCCTCCCCCGAACAGATTAGGGCTTGGTCGAGGGGGGAAGCGAAGATACCGGAGACGATCAATTACCGGACCCTCAAGCCCGAGCGGGAAGGTTTGTTTTGTGAAAAAATATTTGGACCACAACGAGATTGGGAATGCCATTGCGGTAAGTATAAAAGAGTAAGGTACAAGGGGATTGTTTGTGACCGTTGTGGGGTCGAAGTGACCCGATCAAAGGTACGACGCGAACGGCTGGGCCATATTGAACTGGCCGCGCCGGTCTCCCATATCTGGTATTTTAAAGGAATTCCCAGCCGGATGGGGCTTTTACTTGATATGTCGCCACGGGCTCTGGAAAAGGTACTTTATTTCGCCGCCTACGTGGTGATCGATCCGGGTCCGGAGGATACTACCCTCAGTAAGAAACAGTTGTTGTCGGAGAACGAATACCGGGAAGCCGTGGAGAAATACGGTAGTACCTTCTTGGCGATGATGGGGGCCGAAGGGATCAAGAAACTATTGGAAGAGATTGACCTGGACCAACTGGCCCTTGAGTTAAAAAAAGAGATCAAAGAAGTGAGCGGACAACGGAAGGTACGGGCCATCCGCCGCCTGGAAGTGGTGGAAGCTTTGCGTAAGTCGGGAAACCGGCCCGAATGGATGATTTTAGACGTGATTCCGGTGATCCCGCCAGAACTTCGGCCAATGGTGCAACTGGATGGCGGTCGTTTTGCCACTTCCGATTTGAACGATCTGTACCGGCGGGTTATTAACCGAAACAACCGGTTAAAGCGCCTCTTGGAGTTGGGGGCCCCGGATATTATCGTCCGTAACGAAAAGCGGATGCTCCAGGAGGCCGTAGATGCCCTCTTTGACAACGGGCGCCGGGGTCGGCCGGTACCCGGTCCGGGCAACCGGGCGCTGAAGTCCCTCAGCGATATGTTGCGCGGAAAGCAGGGGCGCTTCCGCCAGAACCTCCTGGGGAAAAGGGTGGACTATTCGGGCCGCTCGGTTATTGTCGTCGGTCCGGATCTGAAGATCCACCAGTGTGGACTGCCGAAGGAGATGGCCTTAGAGTTATTCAAACCCTTTGTCATGAAAAAGCTGGTGGACCAGGGCTTTGTGCATAATATTAAAAGCGCGAAAAGAATGGTGGAAAAGGCCCGACCCGAAGTGTGGGATGTTTTAGAGGAAGTGATCAAGGAGCATCCGGTCCTCTTGAACCGGGCGCCGACTCTGCACCGCCTTGGGATTCAGGCCTTCGAACCGGTTCTGGTGGAAGGGAGAGCGATCCAGGTCCATCCCTTGGTTTGTCCGGCTTACAACGCCGACTTTGACGGGGACCAAATGGCCGTTCACGTACCGCTTTCGGCGGAAGCGCAAGCGGAAGCCAGGATTCTGATGTTATCAGCCCATAATATTTTGTCGCCGGCCCACGGGCGACCCCTGGCTACGCCCAACCAGGATGTGGTCATCGGGTGTTTTTACTTGACGATCATCCGGGAAGGTGTGAAGGGCGAAGGACGCCTTTTTGCGTCACCGGAGGAGGCGATGCTCGCTTATTACACTGGCCAAATCGCGCTTCATGCCAAGATCACAGTCCGGACGGGGAAAGGACGGATCGAGACTTCGGCCGGTCGGTTAATCTTTAAAGACCGGGTGAACATCGACCCCGATTATCTGGACGAGATCTTTGCGGAAATTGGTGATCACGGAACGACCCGTAAAGTATTGAATAAGATCGTTTCCTTTGTCTGTCAGCGCTACGGTACCCACCGGACAGCGGAGATTCTGGACCAACTGAAACGCCTGGGTTACCGGTTTGCCACCCAGTCGGGGACGACGATCGCGGCGGCCGATATTTCCACCCCACCCCAGAAAAAAGAGATTGTGCGGGAG
>JAAZDX010000074.1 GCA_012512605.1 Bacillota bacterium | reverse complement strand
TCGATCAAAGTACCGGTCGGAGTCTCTAACCGCCATGTTCATCTGTCGCAGGAAGATTTGGAAACCCTCTTTGGGGAAGGGGCCACGCTAACGGTTAAAAAAGACCTTTCCCAACCCGGTCAGTTTGCCGCAGAAGAGACCGTTAACCTTATCGGACCGAAACGCTCAATTCAAAATGTACGGATTCTGGGGCCTGTACGTCCGCAAACCCAGGTTGAAATTTCGTTAACCGACTCTTTCACCTTGGGCATTACCGCTCCAATTCGTGATTCAGGAAATCTGGAAAATACTCCGGGACTGATCATTGAAGGGCCGAAAGGTCAGATTGAGATTAAAGAAGGAGTAATCGTCGCCCAGCGGCATCTGCATTTACATGACACCGAAGCTACGGAATTGGGGCTGAAAGACCAAGATCATGTCCAAGCAAAAGTGGAAGGACCCCGTGGTCTCATCTTTGACCAAGTTTTAGTCCGGGTTAGCCCTAAATTCAAAAAAGATTTACATCTGGATATCGATGAAGCCAATGCTGCTGGCCTTAAAACCGGAGACCTGGTCACCATCATCAAGTCCTAACCATATGGTAAGTAGTCGCCCATGCTGGCTACCGACGCATGAAAGGCAACACGGTTGATCCGAGGTGATGAGGTGCCGATCTATGAGTTTACCTGTCTGGAATGTGCACATAAATTTGAAGAATTGTGTAAGAGCCATACGGAAGAGGTTTTTTGCCCCAAGTGTGGTGCAAAAGAGCTAAAACGACTTTTTTCGCCCTTTGCGGTGACCGGTGGTTCTGGGAGCTCCGGGAGCTCCGGCTCTTCTAGCAGTTGCGGCGGTTGTGCCGGAGGACACTGTTCGTCTTGTCATTAGAGGGAAATAAACTAACGAAAAGCCCCGTTATCGAAAGATCGCGGGGCTTTTTTATTTGGCCCCGACAGGTGCAGCCGTACTTATTAAAATTTCTTTAAAAGACACTGGTTGGGAACGGATGAAGAGGAAAAAAGTGTGGCCTTGTCGTATAAATAATAGGGCCAAAAGATAAATATGTCTAAATTAAAACCGGTTAACCTGCTTTTCTGACTTACTTAACCTTCGTGTCCACAATATAGCAGAAATAAGTGTTTTACCCACGAGACATCTGGATAGTAATGTGAAAATCTAAGCATAAGTGGGTTCTTTTTATGAAAGCTAATGATTATAGAAGGAGTGTAGACGGAATGAGTGAATTGAGAGGTGCGGCCATCTTTGGACAGTCCGGCGGACCGACGGCGGTGATTAACGCTAGCGCAGCGGGGGTATTTCAGGAAGCCTTAAAACAAGAAGCCATTACTGCGGTTTACGGAGCAGCGCACGGGATCAGGGGGATCCTTGAGGAGAAATTTTATGATATGAGTAAGGATGACCCCTATGAAATCGAGCTTTTGAAGACAACCCCTTCTTCGGCGCTTGGTTCTGTCCGTTATAAGTTGAAAGATGCGGAAGAGGATGAGACTGACTACGAACGACTTTTGGAAGTCTTTAAGAAGTATAATATCAGATACTTCTTCTATAATGGTGGCAATGATTCGATGGACACCTGCAATAAAGTAAGTAAGTATATGCAAAAGGTCGGCTATGAATGTCGAGTTATGGGTGTGCCGAAAACCATTGACAATGATCTATGGGGAACCGACCACTGTCCCGGCTATGGTAGTGCCGCCCGGTATATTGCCACTTCAATAATGGAGGTATACCACGACGCGCATGTCTATGACCAAGGGCAGATCATTGTTCTGGAAATCATGGGTCGAAATGCGGGCTGGTTGACCGCAGCTTCTGCTTTAGCCAAGCATGCGGGGTGCGGACCAGATCTGATCTACCTTCCGGAGCTCCCTTTTGATATGGATAAATTTCTTGACGAAGTAAACGATCTTTATAAAAAACAAAAAAACGTGATCGTGGCCGTTTCCGAAGGGATCAAAGATAAGGACGGGAAATATATCTCCGAATACGGGGCAGAACTGGCCTACCGGGATTCCTTTGGCCATGTCCAACTCGGCGGGCTTGCCAATACTTTGGTCAATTTCATTAGGGACAAAACCAACGCGAAGATCCGTGGTATTGAATTTAGTCTCCTGCAAAGATGTGCGGCCCATTTGGGTTCAAAAACAGACGTTAGCGAAGCGGTGTTAGCCGGTGAAATGGCGGTCAGATACGCTGTGGAAGGGAAAACCGATTACATGGTAGCCTTTGAAAGAGCGGATGGACCGGAGTACAAATGTAATACCAAGTTGGTCAACCTTAGCGAAGTAGCAAACAAGGAAAAGAAGATTCCCCGCGAATGGATTGATCAAAACGGCACGGGGTTGAAGCAAGAATTCATTGATTATGCTTTGCCTTTGATTCAAGGGGAGTCCGCACCACCGATGAAAAACAGTCTCCCGCGGTTTGCTAAATTGAAGAAAGTCTTGGCGACAGAACCAGTAATGTGTAAGTAAGTCGCATACGCCGATTACCCCCGGCCCCACAAGGCGCTCAAAAGCCACAAGCCAGTTTATTTACCGGATTAAAACCCTGTTGTTCCTTGGATAACAGGGTTTTTTCCGTGCATTTCAGCAAAATGGCCAATGTAAACATCGTGTTAAAAAGGGTTGATAACGGTTTATCAAATTAAATAAACGTCGATATCTATTATGTCGAAATATGTTAGTCAGTGGTCAAAAATTAGGACATGGAGCAATTGATTTACTTTATTAAATGTAAGTAAGCCAGCAAGAGAGATAAGGGGGTCAATTTGAGCTAATGAAAAAGATCTTAATCGTGGATGACGCGGCTTTTATGCGGATGTCATTAAAAAAAATTATGGTTGAAAACGGCTTTGAGGTTGTGGGTGAAGCCGAAAACGGAAGAGAAGCGGTGGAAAAGTACAATGAACTGCAACCTGATATTGTAACTCTTGATATAACCATGCCGGAAATGGACGGGATAACGGCACTGAAAGCAATTATGAAGCTAGATCCTGATGCCAACGTTGTAATCGTATCAGCCATGGGTCAGGAGAGCTATGTCCGCGAAGCCGTGATGAACGGGGCGAAGAATTTTATCGTGAAACCCTTCAATAGAGAACATGTCCTAAAGGTGTTAAACGCACTATAAAGCCACACCATCCCAACGGGATGGTGTTTTTTTACCTTAATACCAATTAGTTGTTGCACCTCTTTACCGGACAGGGTGGACTAGGTATAATAGGGGTATAAACCAGGCTCGGCTGATAAGAACGGCGTTTTAATAGTAATAGTACATCATAGTCGGGGGTGGACAGGTGAAAAAGGCGCTGATTGTCGATGATTCGCTTGTAATGAGGATGTTGTTGAAACGAATTCTGCGTAAAAATGGTTTTGAAGTTGTTGGTGAGGCCGAGAACGGTTTAATTGGTGTGGAAAAATATCAGGAAATTAATCCGGACCTAGTAACGATGGACATCACCATGCCGGTGAAGGACGGACTTACCGCGCTCAAAGAGATTCTGGAGATTAATCGCGAAGCTAATGTGGTGATGGTCTCGGCCATGGGTCAACAATGGTTTGTGGACGAAGCGTTAAAATATGGGGCAAAGGGCTTCCTGGTTAAACCATTCCGGGAAGAAAATGTACTCAAAGTCATTCAGGGAATATAGGGAACCGGATCCGGCCCGAGCCGGTAATAGCATTTTGCAAGGTGGTGCTGGGGAGTGGAACAGTTACCAACTGCGAAAAGCAGGGTGAAACGGAACAAACCAACAATTAAAGATCGTCTTCACAAATATGAATTATTCTTTAATCAGGCCCGGGTTGGTTTGGTGATCGGTACGGCTGAAGGTAATCGGTTAGAGTTCATGAACCCTTACTTTGCGTCGTTGCATGGCTATTCGGTGCAAGAATTAACTGGACGTCCATTTGCCGATGTATTAGCCCCAGAATACCAACCCCAATTACCGGCGATTACCGATTTTATCTACCAAATGGGATATTATTCGTATGAATCCAAGCATATCAGGAAAGACGGTTCGATCTTTCCAGTCTTGGTAACGGCGTATATAGTATATGATGAAAGAAATAAAGCTAAATACCGGGTGATTAACGTTGTCGACTTGACGGAACTGAAGAGAAAAGAGCACAAGATCCAACGGCTATATAACCAAGCGAACACTTTAGCGCGGACGGCATTGACAATTAACGCGGCTTTAGATCTGAACGAAGTGCTCGAAGCGATCTGTTTTGAAGTCTCAACCAGTTTAAAAGCCAGTTGCGCTACCATCCGCCTCTTGGATGAGATGCGACAAAACTATCGGTTGTATTATAGTTACGGGAAGGAGGCCGCTTTTTTTACGCCGTCAATTCCCGCTCCTTTGTTCGAACGTTACTTTGGCGGCAAAGAACAGGTTACCGTGCTTGAGGATGTGCATTCCATTGATGACCCGGCTTTTCAAGAAGTTTTTGGCCATCTTAATCTGAAGTCGTTGATTGGCATTAAGTTATATAACGGAAAAGAAGTACGTGG
>JAAZDX010000073.1 GCA_012512605.1 Bacillota bacterium | reverse complement strand
GGTCTTTCCTTTTAGCCCTTACGCTCGTCGCTCGCTCCTCATCGCTCGTCACCCGGGTGGAAATCACTTTGACCATCGATGTGCTTACGGCAACCAGTGGGAGCAACTACTTGAGAATCAAGTCGCCCCACAAATCCGGATTTTCCCACACCACTGGCAGATGATTCCAGGCGATCATATTCTCCCGGACATAAGCGCCGCGCGGGGCCGACCGGTCGTTACAATTATGCACCGTATGGCAGAATCCCAGCACCAGCCCCTCCTGGGGACTAATCCCCAATTCCGCGAAGGGAATAGCCACTTCCACACTATAACCCTTGGCGGTCCGCCGGGAAGCCACCCGTGTCCCCGGCGCCATGACCTCAATCGGCCCGGGGCGGGCATCCTCGTGCCGCGCCGCATGGACGTTGCCTAAGGTATCAAAGGGGAGGATACTTAATTTGAAAAGACCGGCCCCGACGCCACTCCGGCCCGGGTCGATATAAAACTCCACCGAATCGGTGCGGTAAAAGGCCCCCCGTTCCGCCGGAGAAAGGTTGTTGACGATCACATCATCCGTCACATCAGCGGCTAAATAAAGGTACTCATCGTCCCATTGAATATAAAACTCACTGCGGAGATTCATCTTGTTTTTTTCAACTTTGGTGATGTTGCCATCGGGGACATTCATCTCTTCATCCACCAAATAACTGGGCACTCCCGCCCAATCCGCCAGATCGCCATCGATCGAGACCGCCTTTTCCCGGCGGAAGGCTTCTGCTGTTTTCTGGGAGGGGAGGAGCATGAGGGCCTCATACTCTTCCGCATAAGCGGGAGTAACCGCATATTCGGAGTTGCTTTCTTTGAAGCCCGCAAGTGCCAAAGCCTTTTGCACCCTGGGATGACGCATGAAATACTCCCAGACCAGACCGGTCCGGTAATTCTCAATCATCAGCAAAATGGCGCCCTGGTCGATGCCAATATACTGCTTGGAAAACCATTTCCGGTCCACGTTAAAGGCGCTGACAAAACCATATCTCCCCCACACCAAAGGACCAAATTTAGCCAGCATTTCCCGGATCGCCGCCATCGACGCTTCCGGCGTAAAAGGCAACGAAGCGATGGAGGCGTACGGCACAATCGTGCCGTCGTGTTTATCGTGAAAAGCGCCATAGGCCTTATAGCCGGTTGGCCCGTCCCCGGCGCTTAAGCCCCAAATATTCCCCCGGTAAGATAGATAATTCCGATTAAACCTGGTAAAAAGCCGGTTATAATTAATGGCGGCGATCGCATTCTGCCAATAATTAGCATACCGGTCTTCCTTATCCCGAAGGTCAAACCAGATCAAAGGATATTGGTAAACAAAGAGGACCTCGTCTTGTAGATTGATGTATGTACCGCCTTTCACCGGACGGTAGATCTTATCCCAGGATTCCGGCGATAAAGGATGGGTGGGTGAACCGATCGCCAGTAAAGTGGCGAGAATTCCCTCATTAAATCCGTTCCAGCGGGCACGGAGAAAACCGTGGAGGGGATCCCAACCCATGGTTAAAGTCTCCTCGCCGTTGGTCATCCATTGCCAATCAACCTTTTCATATAGTTGATTAGCATACTTTTCGACGCTGGTTCCTTTAAAATATTCGCCACAGACGATTCCCCCGGCAATTAGAATCGCCGTGTCAATTGAAGACAGTTCACAAATCCAAACCCTTTTTCCATAATGCATGTCGACAAAATGATAATAAAACCCCTTCCGCCCCTCGACTTTACCCCGGGCAAAAGTCTTTAGGGTAGTCAAGGCCCGTCGATAACCTTCGTCATAGGTGATCCAGCCCCGCTCAATCGCCATAGGAATTGCACTCAACCCGAAACCAACCGCGGCAATACTACTGGGCGAGTCGACAGTGCTCCGGTCTTTAATCAATCCGTTGCGGGGATTGACCTCCTGCCAAAAATATTGGAATGTCCGGCGGGAGATCGCCTCCAGAAGTTGATCATCATCCAACTTCAGAAGGGCAGCCACTTCTGCTCTGCTCTCTTCTGAAGTCTTCTCGAGCATTTTTTCGATAAACTCCGGGCGACCGGTTTCCGCCGCAATGCCGTCCTGCGCCTGCGCCACCACGCAGAGCAAACCAAAGAAGAGCAATAATACGGATAACAAGAGTCTTGTCTTCTTCTGCATAATATAATCCCCCTCTGCTTGAGGTACTCGTCACTGGTTAATCGTGATGAAACATCGCCTTATCGCTTTATAAGACTTTACCCAGCCGGGACCGGAGGCCTCTCCGTACGACCTGAATTTCTTGGCCAAGTCTTCTTCACGAAGCGGTGACTAAAAAACACCAATCCCACCGATATAGATTGGAACTTCATTTAAAGAATAACCGCTGTCTTTATACTTTTCCTGGCCTTCGGCCATATGGCGAAAACCAAAACCGATTTTATACGTTTTCGGCCGTGAGGCATCCAAATCCTTAATCCTAAAAGTAAGCGGGAGGACCATCCGGTTCCAGCCAGGACTAACCACCTTTTGTTGAAACACTCCGTCAACCCACCCGTTCAGGATTTCCGGATCCCAATAAGCTTTCTCATCCCAGACATAGGCAAAGCAGCTGTTGAAATTACTTCCCTCCGGGACATAGACATCAATGAAGACCCGGTTTGCCGCAACCCACTTTTCAAAAAGGCCGGGATTCTGATCCGGAGTAAAAGTCGTTTCAATTTTTACTTCCGGGTAATTCGGGTCTTGAGCCCCTGAGGG
>JAAZDX010000072.1 GCA_012512605.1 Bacillota bacterium | reverse complement strand
GAATAGTCGGTGGCTTTTACTATATCAGCACAGAAGAAGGACGAACAATTACCGCGGTACCCCGGGGCAAACTGCGTCAGTCCGACGGGATCGTCGTTGGGGATGTGGTTGATTATGAATTAACCGCTCCCGACCAAGGAGTAATCGAGGGTGTTCACCCCCGTCGTAACCTCTTAAAACGCCCCGCGGTTTCCAACATTACCCAGGTGGCCGTGGTATTTGCGCATAAAAATCCCGATTTTAACTATCTATTAATCGACCGGATTTTAGTGATGTTAGCGGCTTCGAATCTTCCGGCTTTGGTCCTCTTTAATAAGACCGATTTGGTAGATGATAAGACTGCTATAGAAAATGCCGAGCCTTACCGAAGAATAGGATATACCGTTTTTTGTACAAGTACCAAAAGTGGGCAGGGTAAAGAACAATTGTTGGCCGCCTTGCACAAAGAGACGACCACTTTAGCTGGCCCGTCGGGCGTTGGTAAGTCGGCGCTGATCAATATGGTAGTTCCTGGTGTAAAGCAACAGACCGGAGCCGTCAGTGCGAAAATTGGGCGGGGGCGGCATACTACCCGTGAAGTTCGGCTGCTCGCCTTACCACAAGGCGAGGGCTTTTTGGTCGATACCCCTGGTTTTACCCAGTTGGATCTGGATTTTATTTCCCCTTCCAAACTGGCTACTTTTTTTCCCGAGTTTGGCCCAGCGGAACAGGAGTGCCGGTTTCAGGGTTGCTTCCACGATCAAGAACCGGATTGTGGGGTGAAAGCTGCCGTCGCCGCAGGGGCGATCTATCCCTGGCGCTATGAAAATTACCTGACCTTTCTCGCCGAAGTAAGGAGCTGGGAAGAACAGAGACGCCAACGGCCCCGCCGGACGCGGAGATAAGGAGTTGATGATCATCGCCGGTATTGAAGTTGCGCCCTCGATCTTGAATGCTGATTTTGCGGAACTCCGTTCGGAAGTAGCGAAAGTGGCGACGGCGGATTGGTTGCACCTTGATATCATGGATGGGCATTTTGTCCCTAACCTGTCTTTCGGACCGGCAGTAGCTAAGGCTTTGCGTGCCCACTCGGACCTTCCCTTTGAAGCCCATCTCATGGTGGAAAATCCGGAGGTTTATATCACGCCCTTCAAAGAGGCGGGAGTATCCCGTGTGCTCGTTCATCCCGAGGGGACGGTTCATCTCCACCGTTTGGTGCAGCAGATCAAGACAGCTGGCCTCGAAGCCGGGGTGGCTTTGAATCCGGCGACGCCGCTGAACACGATCGAACTGGTCCTTCCCGAATTGGCGATCGTCCTCGTGATGACGGTAAACCCCGGGTTTGGTGGGCAAAAATTGATCCGGGGTGTTTTACCCAAGATCCAACAACTCCGGCAAAGGGTGAACGAGGCCGGATTGAACTGCCGGATCGGCGTGGACGGGGGGATCAACAACACGACTGCTCCGGAAGTCATTGCGGCCGGTGCCGATTTTATTGTGGCGGGAACCCACATTTTTCGGAACCAAGAAGACCCCGCCCAGGTGATCGCGGCCTTGAAACAACTGGGTACCGCGAAGATTGCAGATTAAGACGAAGGGGGTAAACAAATGACTTTCCAACATATTGATTCTTTTGTCCGTGCTGTGCATACTGTAATTGCCATGATGCTGGATCCTGAAGTTAAAACCGGTAAACCATTTTTTAATGCGGATCCCCTAACCAAGTATGAACTAGCCGTATTAGTAGGAGTCCTCGGCGACCTGCAGGGCCAAGTCATCTGTGGAATGGACCGAACAACCGGTAAAAACATTATCGGCCGGATGTTGGGAGTGGAGAATCCGACCATTGATGCCATGGGCAAAAGCGCCCTCTGTGAATTGAAGAATATAATTGTTGGGAACGCCAGCACCAACCTATCTGAAGTTGGTTACCGCTGCAATATCACTCCCCCACTGCTTTTAAGCGATGGTAAAGTTCCCGCTTTTCTTAAACATATAGATACCGCATTAACGGTTCCGATTACGATTGGTTTCGGTAAGATCGAACTCAATCTCTTTCTGAAGAAAGATGAACTTGCATCATGAGGTGTTTTTTTTCGAATATGACAAATAATAGTTGCGATCCGCAAAAATTACCACTGAGATATGGGGGAACTTTTAGTATCTCGGTGTTAAGGAGGTAAAGCCTGTGCATGACCAAACCATTCGCTTTGCGCCGAAAGATGAAGACCGGTTAGAGGTCAGGAAGGTTCTTAAAGACGTATGTACCGCTTTAACCG
>JAAZDX010000071.1 GCA_012512605.1 Bacillota bacterium | reverse complement strand
ATCATGAAGTAAGGCCCCCTGAATTAAAAGGGACATATTGGCGCCACTGGTGTCAACCTTTTCCGATAAAAGATATCTCGCCACCGTAACGGCATGTTTTTGGTCAGCATAACTCATCTGATTAAAGAGAAAAAGGCCCGCTTCATCCAGGTAACTTTCTGCTAATTGACGGTCAGTCTTGTTTAGTCTGCGCCGAAAAAGACCGATCACCCTTTGCCAAGCAGCCAAAAACACCCCCCCTTCCTTCGTGCATTCCCTCCACCAGATCTGAGGTTAGAGCCCAAACCCTGTAATCAGGTAGGACCCAAAGTCCAGTAGCATTGAGAAAAAACGACTAAATGGCCGGTTAAAGAGGAATAATAGGGCAAACAAAATTATAAAGCCATACCGCTCAAGCTGTGTGTAAAAGCGAAAAGCTTGTCCCCGGAGAAAGTAACGGACTAGTCTCGACCCATCCAGCGGTGGAATCGGCAGCAAGTTAAAAAAGGCCAATCCAAGATTTAAGATCATTCCGGTATAGAAAAACTGGATCAACAAAAACCCTAACTTGGGCCCCAACGCCGATGGCCAAAAACCCATACTAAGAAAGCGAAGCGGCAAACCGAAAAGGCAAGCAAGGGTAAGATTAGCCACAGGGCCAGCCAGGCCAACCAACACGATCCCTTTGGCTGGATTCTGGTAATAACGGGGATCGCTCGGCACCGGTTTCGCCCAACCGAAACCAAAACCGCGGAGCATCGTCATAACAATCATGAGGGTGCCAAAGGGATCCAGGTGCGCCAAAGGATTCAATGTTAAACGGCCCATCAATTGCGGCGTGGGATCCCCCAATTTATAAGAAACCATGCCGTGGGCAAACTCGTGTACCACCAAGGAGAGAAGAATAATCGGAACAGTCAAAATCAATATGTAAAGTTCGGGCATTCGTCACCCCCCAAACTAGGCAAAACGCACCTTAAAATATTATAACACAACTTGACCGTCGACACCAAGCCTCCCGAGACTCCTTACCGGTACATAAACCCGAAAACAGACGGAAATCCCCGTTCCGTCTGTTGGTAAAAGACACATTTATTTCGCGATGGGTTCCGCCTCCGGCTTCACCTTTAAACGTTCGGGCAGCAGATCATTCTGGACCAACTGCTCATAGGTCTCCCGCCGTACGATCACTTCCGCTTCCCCGTCGGCAACAAGGACCACCGCTGGTCGCGGTAGCCGGTTGTAGTTACTGGCCATCGAATAATTATAGGCACCGGTATCGAAGACCGCAAGCAGGTCACCGGGTTCAGGCACCGCCACCGGTAGATCCCAGATCAACATATCTCCCGATTCGCAACATTTACCAGTGACCGTCACAACCTCAGTCAGCGGTTCGTTCATCTTGTTGGCCAGCGCCCCTTCATAAACTGCCTGGTACAGGGCGACCCGCGGATTATCCGTCATTCCGCCGTCAACCGCCATGTAGGTGCGGACCCCGGGAATCCTTTTGATGTTCCCCACCGTGTAAATGGTTGTTCCGGCCGAACCCACAATTGAACGGCCGGGCTCCAAAACCAGCCGAGGAAGGGGATATTGTAAAGCGGCTAAACGTTCCCGGGCATAGCGGCCGATTTGGCCGACAATTTCCCGCAGGGAACGGGTTTTTTCCTGCTTATTATGGGCGATCCCAAAGCCGCCACCAAGATCGAGGACTTGAGCCCCAAAACCAGTCTGGGTCCGGATCTCGGCCATAAAGGCCGTCAACACATCAACCGCGGCCAGAAACGGCGCAACCTCAAAAATCTGCGATCCGATGTGGGCATGAAAACCCAACAGTTTAATCTGGGAGGAAGCCAGCGCGATCTTTACTGCCTTTAAGGCCTCTCCATCTTTGACCCCCATCCCAAACTTCGAATCTTCCTGCCCCGTCTGGGCATAAGTGTGGGTATGGGCGGCGATCCCCGGCCGCAGCCGAAAGATGACCTGCGGCTGGGTCCTTGTCTCCTTCGCCAGCTGGATTAAGGTCTCCAGTTCCATCAGATTATCGACGATAATCCGTCCAACCCCGTTTTTCAGGGCCATCAAAAGCTCGACACGGGACTTGTTATTCCCATGAAAATTAATCCGTTCCGCCGGAAAACCAGCCTGCAAGGCGGTATAGAGTTCCCCGCCGGAGACCACATCCAAGCCCAAGCCTTCTTGGTAGACCAAACCACACATGGCCTGGGTTAAGAAGGCTTTCCCGGCGTAGACCACCTCATAATTCGGGTAAACATTCTTTAAAGCTGCGCGGTAGGTCCGGCAATTCGCCCGGACCTTTTCTTCGTCCAAGACGTAAAGGGGTGTTCCAAACGTTTGAGCGAGCTCAACCACATCACACCCGCCGATCTCCAGATGACCTGAGGAGTTTATGGCAAAATCCCGTTCAAAAACTTCGCTGGCGAGCATCTTATTCCTCCTCAATAACGATTCACGTATAAAGCACTTCAAAAACGGTTTAAAAGTGAAATTACGCTTCTTTAAATTCTATTCATTCTAGCACTTCCGGAAGTTAAAAGTCAAGAATTCTGACTTAGAAGGCTAGCCGGTTAGACGAAGCAACTATTACCGATAAACTCACGCAGAATCGAATTGGCTGGCACCTCCATCTCCTCCAACGGTAGGAAATAGGCGGTAAATTTCAAAAGCCGTTTGGCCTCGGCAAACTCTAACTCCTCCGGCGGAATTGCCTTTAATAGAGGTTCCACATACTTTTTCAAAATGGCCAGTTCATAGATGAGGGCAGAGTTAAACATGATATCGGCTTCCTCTTGGAAGGGGAAAATATTCTTCTCTTCACCCCGGCGAACCGCCGACCAGAGGCGTAACGTCGTCAGGGCATCGTGGCCGCGGAACTTACTATCCCGGACAATGCGACGGATCAGACGGTTGTCGGTGGTGGGAATCCGGTTATGACTATCCATGTTTAACTGGGTTAAAGCACTGATATAAACCTTGAACTTGCGGTCCTTCGGTACCGACTGGGTCAGTTTTTCGTTCAGTCCGTGGATCCCCTCGATCAGGATCGGTTGGTCCGGCTTGATCTGAAGAACTTCGCCCCGGTATTCCCGTCTACCCTCCAAAAAATTGAACCGCGGAATCTCAACCTTTTTCCCCATGATCATATCGGCCAGTTGTTCGTTGAAAAGATCCAGATCGATCGCTTCCAAGGCTTCAAAATCGGGCTCACCTTTTTCGTTTAATGGCGTCCGGTCCCGGCTGACAAAATAATCATCCAGCGAAATCGAGACCGGCCGGACCCCGTTGACCCGGAGTTGGATCGCCAAACGCTGGGTAAATGTGGTTTTCCCCGAAGAAGAGGGTCCGGCAATCATCACCAGACGTATCCTTTCCCGGTCCCGGGTAATTTCGTCGGCGATCTGGGCAATCTTCTTTTCCTGAAGCGCCTCGGCCAACCGGATCAGCTCCTGCCCCTTACCCGCCTCGATCATCCGGTTCAAAGTCCCAATATCATTTACTTCCAATACTTCGCCCCATTTTTCATATTCATAGAAGATCTGGGACAGTTTACGTTGTTCCACATAAGGCGGGACTTTCTCCGGCGATGATTGGGACGGGTAGCGCAAAAGAAAACCGGGAAGATGAAACAGCAATTCGAACTCCTTTAAAAAACCGGTGCTCGGTAACATATAACCATAATAATAATCATAATAGTCGCCACAGCGGTAAATGGAGACTTCATTCGTTTGCTTATAGGACAACAGCTGAGCTTTGTCGGTCAAGCCCTCTGCCTTAAAGAGCCGGATGGCTTCTGCTAAAGGTATCTTCTGCTTCTCGATTTTCTCATCGGCGTCAATAATCGCCCGCATGCGCTCTTCCACCTGACGGAGATCCTTCTCCATCACCGGCCGTCCAATATAGAGCTCACCGTACAACCCTTTACTCAACGAATACATGATCCGCACTTGACAACCGGGGAAGACTTCTTTCGCCGCCCGGATCATCACCATTACTAGGCTACGGCTGTAGATCCGCACCCCGTCCACATGGGTAAGATCGATCGGTTTCACCGCCACATCCTCGTTGATCCGGTAGGAAAGCTCCCGAAGATCCTTACCGACCATCGCCGCCATAATTTGGGGATGACTTTGACCGGGCCAAGCGCCCAAAATCTCTTGCACGGTCGTTCCTTTCGCCACGACCTTCGTTTCTCCGGCCAGCTTTACTTGGACTGTACCCATGACCATCCTCCTTTTCTCCGCAAATAATCACTATGCTCTTATCCTGCCCAAAAAGCAGATCAGGAAAATAACTGATACAATAATAAGGATTGTACTTTGCTAAAGAATATGGTATTATAATAAGTGGTCTGCGTCTGTAGCTCAGCTGGATAGAGCAATGGACTTCTAAACCAAAGGCCGCAGGTTCGAATCCTGCCAGACGCGCCATTAATGAGCAAAGTTTCCCGACTCTCAGGAGCCGGGTTTTTGTTTTTATACCTTCCCTTCCAAATGCCGACCAATCGTCGGCTATTTGTTTTATCGACAAACCGACACCAAAAGTCCAATTTAAGGCTACTAATCAATATCTTACTTTTTCGCTTACTTAATGTCAACATGAAGGCGGGCGCTGGTAGGTTAGTGTATAATTAAATTAGCAATTTCATAAAAGGAAAAAGCCATCGGGACTCCGAAATGGTAAGTTGCTGAAAACAAACCCAAAAGGAGTGTTATCCGATGACTTACCATAAGAATACTGCGAATTTAGAAATAATGCTATAGAAATTTTTAGGCGAACCGGATCCGATGCTTTCCATGCTTGAATAGTTATGTCATAATAATGAAGGTATTTACCCCTATCCCAATTACTGCATCCTAATACAAGTTGAACGGCAGTCGATCGGCAAGGAGGTAAAAAAACAAACCCGCTAAAGCGGGTTAAGAATCATCTAGATATGTTAAAAGTTCAGCTCTATATTAATATTAGCCAACCTTTTTTATCAATTTCAATCTTAACAGATCTTGTTCCGTCCATCCAATATCATTTATCAATGCTTTAAGTAGCTTCTCACCATATGTTTTCCCAGGATGGAAATGAACGGTAACTCTTTTCCCACTTTGGTTTCTAAACACCAAGACCGCCCCTCGCGATGTATCTTGTTTCCACCCATCCCTTTTCAGTGCTGCTATCAATTCCTCACACTTAATGCTTTTAAGCTGTTGCCATACGCGCCTGCGTAGTTTCATATCAATGCAGATATAAATTTCTCACATATATTCCTATGGATAAAACTTGATCTTTTATTTTTTGTGGGCAGTTTTCTTAAAATTGTGGGAAAAGGCTCTCCATGCTTCATTAATGACTCTAGATATGCATAAACGGCATCTTGAACGTTTCGAAATGCTTCTTCCTCCGTTTCTCCTCCTACATGGATTCCCTTTAAGTCTGGGGCATAGGCATGATACATGCCTCCGTCTCGTTCAATACAGACCCTAATTATAAGTTCTTTCCCTTCCTTTTGCACCTCCGTCATTATTAACCTCTCCTTAATTATTCTATACTTCCTGTTCGGCATTTCACATTCACCCCCCTGAAATATATGCTTATCTTTTCCCTTTCAGGAGTCTTTATGTAAATGCCTTGACAGTTATTAGTAGGCTCTTTTCACCACCTCCTTCTGCTTGTAAAAAATTCCTGTTAATTATCTATAGAGTGGTTCGAGACCTAATTCAATACCTCCTTCTTTTTTTAACATTCTATTAGTTAAAAAACTAGAAACTCAAGGGAAAACATTTACATTACCTGACAATGATTAAATCTTATCATCATTGACCCCCACGATCCTTTTAGAGGCAACCTTAGCTTAATAAGTTGGTTTATCATAATATGAAACATAGTTTTTCCTTTTACAAAAAGTAAAATATCGTTTCCATAACTTTTTAGCAAAATTAGTTAATATAACGCTAAATACTTTGAGCGAAGGAAACTTTATACCAAATTGTGTAATGTAGTGGTGAGTGTCGTAACCACCCCCTATTTACTATTGGACAAATATGCCGACGTCAAGGACGAAAACCAAGCACCGCCTCCAATCCAAGTTCTAACCGAAACCATGAGGGGGGCTAGTAAACCTAACACGAAGTAAAAAAGCTGTTCCCCATTGAGGAACAGCCGGTAAAAATACTACAGAAATCGCGTTTTTCGTTCTAGCGGTACAACTTATCATAATACTCCTTCAACATCCGGGCGGTCGAAAACTGCTGGTGCGACATGTCGATCGAAGCCCGCATCATCTGGAGCCATTTCTCGCGTTGCTGATAGTAGGTGGGGATTACCTTGGACTGGAGGACCTTATAGAGCGAATCCCGGTCCTTCTTGTCCTGATCCTTCCCTTCATAACCATCCCCGATCTGCCAGCCGTTGACCCCGTGGACACAACCTTCTGGCCACCAGCCGTCAAGGACACTAAAGTTCAGCACCCCGTTCATCGCGGCCTTCATTCCCGAAGTCCCACTGGCTTCTTGCGGGCGCCTAGGGTTGTTCAACCAAACATCACACCCCCTGGTGAGAAGCCGCCCGATCTTCATATCATAGTCTTCGAGGAAGACCACGCTCTTGGGGTAGCGTTTAGACATCCGGTACATCTCGGCCACAATATCTTTTCCCGTCAGATCGTTGGGGTGGGCTTTTCCGGAGAGAATGATCTGAAGTTCCCCGTTTTCCAGGTATTTTCCGATCACTTCCGGTTTACTAAAGATAAGATTCCCCCTTTTATAAGGCGCGGCGCGGCGGGCGAAGCCGAAGGTCAATACTGCTTCGTCAAGCTGAACACCGTTTCGCCGGTAAACCTCGGCGATCATCTCCCGTTTCGCCTGCTGGTGCGGGGCCCATAGATCATCATTGCGGGCGTAGGCCTTGGCGATATTGGGATCTTGCCAAGCGCCCGGGAAAACCCCGTAGGTAATGGCAATAATCTCGGCCGCCCCCGAAACATCGCCCCACATCCGCCGGGCGGTCTTCCCGTGCAACTGGGCAACGGCGTTTGCTTTTTTCGCCAGCCGTAATCCGGCAACGGTCATCGAGAAGGGTTCCCCGCCCAAACGCAGCATTTGCCCGAAAGTTAACCCGTTGTATGCTCCCATATACCTTAACAACTCATGGTCGTGCTCCTCGTTACCGGCTTTAACCGGAGTATGGGTCGTGAACACAATCTTTTCCCGGGCCTTTTTCCAGGCTTCGTCAAAACCCAGACCCTCTTCATCCATCAGTTCCCGGATAATCTCGGTTCCGGCAAAGACTGGATGACTGTCGTTAAAATGGTAGATATCCACCGGGATCTTTAAAGCCTTCAGCGCCCGGTACCCGCCAATCCCCAAAATCATTTCTTGCGCAATCCGTTCTTCGGCAAACCAGCCGTACAACTGACCGGTAATCAGCCGGTCATCATTCTCCGGCAGGTTCGCGTCCAAAAGGTAGAGCGGAACATGGTCAAACTCGGTACATTTCCAGACTTTACACTTGACCTGCCGCCCGCGGATCCGGACATTCACCGCGACGCCGGTATCCTCGAGAAAATCATGGCGTTGCTCATAATAAGAGTCATAGGGGTAGCCGTGGTCATCGATCCGCTGGGAAGTATAGCCCTGCCGCCATAAAATACCCACCCCAACCAGGGGGAACCCACTGGCTTTGGCTTCTTTTAGAATATCGCCAGCGAGGATCCCAAGGCCCCCGGAATAAATGGGGAAGCTTTCATGTAAACCGAATTCCATACAAAAATACGCCACAGCGGGCAGACTTTGCTGGGTTTTTTTCAGTTATAACGCCTCCTCTTTGCCCGTTTGCACAATTACTACTTCTCCCGGTCCTAACTTAAATGTTTCCGTCACCGGCCAGTTGAGATCGGTTAATTCCCCGGACCGGTAGAAGATATTGACTTCCCGTCCGTGCCGAAGCGGCCGGGGCAACTCTTTTCTCCACACAATTGTGGTCTCTTTCTCGAAATCCTTATTAACAATGAAGATAAAGCCCCTTTTCTCCCTTGGTGAATAATAGCCCAGTTTTAGCAGATCCTTCCTTTTCTGCTGCGCAAGGGCCATGATAAAACTCTCTTTCTCCTTAATCAGGCTGAGAAAATGAGTCCGTACGTGCTTAGCTTTGCGCAACAAAGCGCTCATCCATTCATAATCATCGTTCAACCAATGCAAGCAGTAATTGTCAAAAAAGGCAAGTTTACCGTACATCGGATCATCCTCGTCCAGAACGCACCTTCCCGCTTCGGTGTTGTCCAGGCCTAAATTCATCGGTTGCCGTTCTAATAATTCCAGCCCGTTATTGAGAAAAGGGACGGTATTCGGCAACAGGTAGTTGAAAAGGACCAAAGCCTCAATTTGTCGTTTATCCCGGTAATAACAGGCGAGCCTAGGGGTGTCGGGCATTTCCAGCGCCGCTGTGATCGGTAGCGGCGAATGAAAGGTCCGACTAATCGCTTCCGATAAAAAGTCCTTTTCCGCAAACCGTTTATAGAGCGCCCAAAGGCTACCGGTAATTAAGTGGAAACCATCCCGTTTCAGCCTTGACGCGCTGCGGTAGTTAAACTCTTCGGACCATAACAGAAAGGCGGGATTGACCGTCTTGACCGCTTTGATGATCGCCTGGAGTAACTCCGGCGGAAGGGCATGCCCCATATCAATACGCGCCCCATCAATCCCGTAGGTTTTCTGGTAGTAAGGAATAACGCCACTCAAATAATCCCATAGCTCTTGATTGGGGACTTTTCCCTGGTGAACATTGGCGCAGGCCCCGTCAGGCAATATAAACGGGGCGTAACCGTGAAAATCATCAGCGGGATAGGGGCCTCGTTTACGCCCAAGGCAGGCCCGGGCCTCTGGATGCAGATCAGCATAGAGCTTTAAATAGGTGACATCAGACCACGGCGGTTGGGGATCGTTAATTACGTCGGAAAAACCGGGTACCGTCGTGATGCCAAAGGCTTCCTCAATTAACGTCAGAATATTCTCCCCGGTGTGTTGCTGCTGTTTTTTTACTTCTGCCCAAAGTTTCGGGTTCAAGACCGAAGGTGGATAGGTAAATTTCCGCAAATGGGCCTCAATTCCATTGGCGCTGTAAAGT
>JAAZDX010000070.1 GCA_012512605.1 Bacillota bacterium | reverse complement strand
GAAAATCTTAAGAACGAGCTAAATTCCCAGGTTGATGAGCACAACGAGTTATTAAAGAAATTATGTGCTAAACAAGGCGTTTCCTACGTTGATTTCAATGGATGGCAAAAGGAAGTGATTAAGAGCCGGGGGTTCGAGAGTGATTATTTTATGACAAAAGATACAAACGATGTGCGGCTTGATGTCTTCACCACTACTTTCCTGGGCTTATCAACCATGATAAGTAACAGAAGGAAACTAACTGTCACGGTGGATGGTGTGCATTTGAATAAACAAGGGGCAAAGGGTTTGGCCGCTTTAATTGATAAAACAAAAGCGGGGAGCTGATTGTCCCATGATTATTGTTGGTCAGGGCGGGGAGGGAGAAGCGTGGAAACAAATTTGATAACCGGTGGTGCTTTTGGGGTAGAGGCCTTAATCTTTGCGGTAATGGGCTATCTGGTTGTTATTTGCTGGACGCTCCATTTGCTTAAGAAGAAAGAGAAGCAGACCAAGCCGTCTTGTTCGTTATTCCAATAACCCTTTAAAAAAGGTATAATATAACTTAACTGACAATTGGAAAATTAGGGAGGGACGAGTCATGGTCCATAAGCTTTCTTCTGATCACTATATATTCAGCTTTGCCAAGGAGAATAAACCGGCACTTCAGATTAACTCCGGTGATGAAGTTGAGTTCGAAACAATGGACTGTTTTGCCAATCAAATTTGCACGAAAGAAGATAAGCTGGGAACCCTTGACTGGGAGCGGGTTAATCCGGCGACCGGGCCGGTTTACGTTAACGGGGCGGAAGCGGGAGATGTCCTCAAAATTACGATTAAGGAAATCCAAATCGGAGACCAAGGAGTGGTGGCAACCGGCAAAGATCTGGGCGTCCTCGGTCATTTGATGGAAGATCTTTACGCCAAAGTGCTCCCGATCAAGGACGGACAAGTCATTTTTAACAGTAAAATCGCTATTCCGCTGAACCCGATGGTTGGTGTTATTGGGGTTGCGCCCGCCGGTGAAGGGATCAGCTGTGGAACGCCGGGCGCGCACGGGGGGAACATGGACACCAAATTAATCGCCGAAAACGCGGTCCTCTACCTACCGGTCTTTGTTGACGGGGCCTTCTTTGCCTTGGGTGATTTACATGCGGCCATGGGCGATGGCGAAATCGGCGTCTCCGGGGTGGAAGTAGCTGGGAAGGTCCGCGTTAAACTGGAAGTAGTCAAAGGGAAAAAAACAAAGAATCCGCTTGTCCAAACGCCTGAGGTCACCGCGACGATCGCTTCGGCCTCAACGCTGGATGAAGCCGCCCAGATTGCAGTGGAGGAGATGGCTAATCTTTTGCAAAGGACCACGCCACTGTCGATTGCGGAGATCGCCACGTTGATGAGTGCGGTCGGAAATCTACAAGTTTCTCAAGTTGTAGATCCCCTAAAAACAGTCCGTTTTAGCATACCTAATCCGATCTTGGCCAGTTATGGTGTTAAATTAGGGAGCTGATTCGGTTAAAAGAAAGTAAAACCGAAAAGAGTTAGTATAGTTTAGAAGGAGACGCTTCATGAAAAACAAAGAGATACCCAAAGGGTTACGGGACTTTCTGCCCGATGAAGTAAAAACCCGCCGTAAAATGGAGAAAAAGGCGCTTGCTCTTTTTCGTAGCTACGGATATAAGGAGGTAAGGACGCCAACCTTCGAATACCTGGAAGTACTCGAGGCCGGGACTTGCCGGGACATCCGGGATGAGTTGTTCTTATTTGTCGACCGGGAAGGGAGGATTGTCTCCTTACGTCAAGAAATGACCGTAGGGATTGCCCGGATGGCCGCTACGCATCTGCGCGAAGCCGTTTTTCCTCAGCGCCTGTGTTATATTGCCAACGTTTTCCGGCACGTTCAGCCCCAAAAGGCCCAGTACCGGGAGTTCTGGCAGATGGGAGTGGAACTGTTGGGCGCTTCCGGACCCCGGGCCGATGCTGAAGTAATCAATATTGCCGTCGAGACATTACGTACCATGGGGTTGGAGAATTTTAAGATCAGCCTCAATCAGATTGAGATCTTCAATAGTCTGCTGGCAGAGAGTGGGATGACGGAGGCAGAAAAAAAACTGGTCCGGCATTTAGTAGAACAGAAGGATCTGGTGGAACTGGCGCGGGTTTTAAACAACTCCCAAATTGATGATGAAGTTAAAGCGACCATCGCGCGCCTTCCGGTGCTCCACGGTGGGATCGAGGTCCTCGACCAGTTGGGTAAGATCGAACATAACCGTCGGGCGTCCGAAGCGGTGGCGGAATTACTGAAAGTTTATGAAGATCTCCAGACTTATGGCGTTGCGGATCATATCGTCATTGATATGGGTGTTCTCCGCGGTTTGGATTATTATACCGGGATTGTTTTTGAAGGCTATTCTTCCGAACTGGGGTATGGTTTGCTGGGCGGGGGCCGCTACGATAACCTGCTTAACCAGTTTGGCTTCGCCTGTCCCGCCACGGGTTTTGCCATCGGGATGGACCGGTTGGCTTTGGTCTTAAAAGAACCGGACGAGGAACCGGCCCACTATCTAGTCGGCGGAACCGACTGGCCACGGGTTGCTGCGAAGGCCCAAGAACTAAGAGCAAAGGGTTATACCGTGGAAACCGATGTGCAAGCGTGCAGTCGGGCGGAATTGGAAAGAAGGGCCCAACAGATCGGGAATTGTCAAGTAATATACCTGGATTAGGTGGGGATATAATGCAGAATGATTATTTAACGATTGCCCTTTGTAAGGGAAATTTACTCCGCGCGACGTTGGAGCTATTGGCAGCGGCGGGTCTTCCCCACGAAGGGATATCCGGTGATACGCGAAATTTAGTCTTTACCTTTGCGGAAGCAAAGCTGAAATACTTAATGTGTCGACCAACGGATGTACCCACCTATGTGGAACAGGGCGCGGCGGATCTGGGTATTGTGGGTAAAGACGTCATCGTTGAACAGCAAAAAGACGTTTTTGAGCTGGTGGATTTGGGTTTTGGCGGTTGCCGCTTTGTGGTAGCGGTACCCGACCGTATGAAGAATATGCGTTTAAGGGATCTGAATTACCGGCGGGTGGCGACCAAGTTCCCCCGGGTCGCCGAGGAATTCTTTCGGAAGCAGGGGATGCAGGTGGAAGTAATTAAACTCCACGGCAATATTGAGTTGGCACCGCTGATTGGGATCGCCGATATGATTGTGGATATTGTTTCCAGTGGACGCACCCTGCGCGAAAACAACCTGGTTGAGTTGGCCCAAATTATGGACTCAACCACCCGCTTGATCTCCAACCGGGTTAGTTTTAGAACGAAGTTCAACCGGATTGAACCTTTGGTCCAGATTATGCAGCAGAAGGCAAAAAAGGGGGAAGGCCAATGAAAATAAGGCGTGTGAACACGGCCCATGACGACCTGGACGCTTTTATCCAAGGGGCCCAGGCGGATCTGGAACAGATCATGGATCTGGTTGCCGGGGTTGGCCGGGAAGTCGCCGCCCGCGGTAATCAGGCCATCTTTGCATATACCCGGAAATTTGACGGTGCGGAGATAACGGAAAAGAATTTTAAGGTAAGCGCCGCGGAAACGGACCGCGCTTATAAGCTGGTGGATGAAGAATTTCTTCAGGCGTTGCGGGCGGCTATCGACAAGATTAGGGCCTTCCATGCCCGGCAGCTTAGAAACTCCTGGTTTGAACCGGATGCGCAGGGAAATATTCTGGGCCAGATCATCAGACCGGTGGAAAGGGCGGGGATCTATGTTCCGGGGGGAACGGCGGCCTACCCTTCTTCGGTGCTGATGAATGCGATCCCGGCCCAAGTGGCTGGGGTTAGGGAACTTGCGATGGCGACTCCGCCCAACGCCGCTGGAGAGGTTAACCCTTACACGCTGGTGGCCGCGGCGGAACTGGGGATCGCTGAGATCTATAAGATGGGTGGCGCGCAGGCTGTCTTTGCCCTGGCCTGGGGGACAGAGACCATAAAAAAAGTGGACTTGATCACCGGCCCGGGGAACATTTACGTTACGGTGGCTAAAAAAATGGTTTATGGTGAAGTCAACATCGATATGTTGGCCGGGCCCAGTGAGATTTTGATCATTGCCGATGGAAAAGCCGATCCGGCTTACCTGGCGGCGGACCTGATGTCCCAGGCTGAACACGACATCATGGCCCGGAGCATCCTGGTGACGGATGATGAAGCTTTACTTGACCGGGTGGAAGCGGAGCTCCAGAAGCAGATCAAAGATCTTTCCCGGCGGGAGATCATCGCACAGGCACTGGAGAAGAACGGCGCTTTCATCCTCACTTCGGATTTAGAGGAAGCCTGTCGGGTGGCGAACCTTATTGCCCCGGAACACCTGGAATTGATGGTGGAAAATCCCTTTGCCCTGTTGAGCAAGGTGAAGAATGCGGGTGCCATCTTTATGGGGCAATACACTCCGGAACCGGTTGGTGACTATTACGCCGGCCCCAACCACATTTTGCCGACGGGCGGAACCGCGCGTTATAATTCGCCGGTGACCGTCGATACTTTTATGAAAGTCTCCAGCCTCTTGTACTATTCCCGCGACGGGATCCTGAAAGCTGCGGATGATATCATTAAACTGGCGACGGTTGAGGGTTTAACGGCCCATGCCAATGCGGTGCGGATCAGAAAGGAGAAGGCAAATGGCGACGGATAGAACTGGCCAAATTGAAAGAAAAACCGCGGAGACGGAAGTTAAGTTAAACCTGGCCCTTGATGGTACTGGTCAGCACGAGATTGATACGGAAGTTCCCTTTTTCAGCCACATGCTAACGCTTTTCGCCGTCCATAGTCTGTGCGATCTGAAAGTCAAGGCCAGGGGGGATATTGCTGTTGATGACCACCATACGGTAGAAGACGTTGGGATCTGTCTGGGACAAGCCCTAAAAGCAGCCTTGAAGGAGAAAAAAGGGATCAACCGCTATGGTGAGGCTATGGTGCCGATGGACGAGGCCTTAGTCCGGGTCGTCCTGGATCTGTCCGGCCGTTCCTATCTGGTTTACAACGTGGAGTTAAAAAGAGAAATGATCGGCAATTTTTCCGTGGAAAACGCCAAAGAGTTTTTTCAGGCCGTGGCGAATAATGCCGGTATGAATCTACATATTGATTTAATCCGGGGGGACAACGACCACCATATCATCGAGGCGATCTTTAAAGCCTTTGGCCGGGCTTTGCAAAAGGCGGTGGCCATTGAATCACGGGTCGAAGGGGTTTGGAGCTCGAAAAAAACCCTTTAGGAATAGAAACTAAAGCTTTGGAGCGATGTTGATGACGATTTATCCAGCGATTGATCTGAAAGATGGCCAGTGTGTCCGTCTGGTCCAGGGGCTGGCCGACCGAAAGACGGTTTATTCCGATCAACCGGAAGCAGTGGCCCGCAAGTTTGCTCGGGAAGGTGCGGCGTGGCTGCATCTGGTTGACTTGGATGGGGCCTTTACCGGTTCTTCCCGGAATCTGAAGAGTATCGAGCAGATAGGCCGAACGGTGAACATTCCTTTTCAGGTTGGTGGTGGCTTGCGGAGCCGTGCCGATGTCAAGAGAGTCCTGGAGTTGGGCGCTGCCCGGGTGATCATTGGGACGAAAGCAGTATCCGCCCCCGAATTTGTCCAGGAGTTATTGGAAGAGTTCGGACCGGAAAAAATCATCCTTGGTATTGATGCCCGGGATGGCCGGGTTGCGGTGGAAGGATGGGTTTCCACTGCAGAGCTTTCCGCGGAAGAGTTCGGGACGACCATGCGGGGGCTTGGGGTTGCCACGGCGGTCTTCACCGATATCAGCCGGGATGGTTTGCTGGCAGGACCGAACATCGTGGCCACGAAAAACCTGGCGGTCAAAACGGGGCTGGAGATCATCGCTTCCGGGGGAGTCGCTTCGCTTAAGGACCTCCAAGAACTAAAAAAGCTGGAAGCGGTGGGTGTTTCCGGCGTGATCATTGGGAAGGCCCTTTATAATGGCGAGTTTAGCCTGGCCGAGGCTCTGGCGGAGGTCGGCTAAGGCGCGAATAAAATAGTGGAGATGGTTAAGGTGCAGGTGAAAAGGATCATTCCCTGCCTGGATGTGTGCGAAGGGCGAGTGGTTAAGGGCGTTAATTTCGAAAACCTACGGGATGCCGGCGATCCGGTGGAACTGGCGGCTTATTACGACCGCGCCGGTGCCGATGAACTAGTCTTTCTTGATATCAAGGCGACCAGTGAAGGCAGGCAGACGATGGTGGATGTGGTCGCAAAAACGGCCAAGCAGATCGCGATTCCCCTGGCCGTTGGTGGGGGTATCCGCGACATTGAGGGGATACGCTGTCTCCTGAAGGCGGGGGCGGCGAAGGTAGCGATCAGTTCAGCCGCGGTTAAGGATCCGGCATTGCTTACCGCCGCAGCCAAAGAATTCGGTCGCCAACGGATTATCGCGGCGATCGATGCGAAGAAAGAGGCGGCGGGGTTCTGGCGGGTTTATATTAACGGTGGGAAGCAACCAACAGAGTTGGATGCGGTCGCCTGGGCCCGAAAAGTGGAAGCGCTAGGCGCGGGGGAGATTCTTTTAACCAGTATGGACAAGGACGGGACGAAAGATGGTTATGACCTTGAATTAACGGCAGCGGTCAGCGGGCAAGTACAAATACCGGTCATTGCTTCCGGCGGG
>JAAZDX010000069.1 GCA_012512605.1 Bacillota bacterium | reverse complement strand
GGCCCGCATCCGGCGGAAAAGATCCAAGTTTTCTTCAACCGTCCGGTCCCGGTATGGACTGTTTTTCCCCGGTTCGGTTAAAGTTCCTCGGTAAGCCCGGATCTCCTCGGGACTTAAATCGCAAACATAAGCCTTACCCGCTTTGACCAGGTGCTCCGCATACTCATATAGTTGTTCAAAGTAGTCGGAAGCGTAATAAAGATGCTCACCCCAGTCAAAGCCAAGCCAGCGGACATCCCGCATGATGGACTCGATGTATTCCACCTCTTCCTTGCTGGGGTTGGTATCATCAAAACGGAGATGGCAACGGCCGTTGTATTCCGCAGCCAAAGTGAAGTTAAGGCAGATTGATTTCGCATGTCCGATATGAAGATAACCATTGGGCTCAGGGGGAAACCGTGTGATAACCTCCCCGTCGTTCTTGTTCTGCTTTAGGTCTTCGTTGATTATATTCCGGATAAAGTTCGACCCTAAATTGAATTCGGATACACTCATTGTAAATCTCCCCCTGCAAAATTATCCTTTCTAAGTTTCTATTCTACTCTGGTTTTTCCTGCTGGTCAACGGAAACTACCGCTTTTCCGCTGGCACTGGCACCTCAATCATAGTATATCCGAAAACCAGTAACCACCGAAAGAACGGCGGATTTCGCTGTACCTAATATTAAAAAGGCCCAATGGGGCCTTGAACGAAAAAAGGGCGCACAAGAGCGCCCTCTATGCATTACTGTGACTGTGGACAAAGTTGAAAAGAACAATTGACCCGAGTACCCCGCCCAACGCCAACAAGGTCAAGCAGCCACCGCTTGGTGGTTGGCACTCAGGATATCTAAAAGAACATTAACCGCTTCTTCCAGGTATAAATCGGTCTGGATCTGGTCTAGCCATTCCTGCTCCCAAGCGGCGTGCCCTTCGTCTTGTTCTCTTTTCCCAACGAAATTCCAGTCCGTACCGATCGTCGGCAGCGGCGTCGCGTTCAGTTTTTCGGCGTCAAGCTGCACCTTCCGCTCATGTTCGATAAATTCAGCCAGCTGCAAAGGCTGCAAAGTTGCTTCCTGTTGCTTCCGGATCTGCTCAATGTTTTTTTGCACTAAAGCAAAGCCCGGATGGGCGGCAATCCGCTGGGCACTATTGGCGGCCAGCACCGCTAAATTCCAGTCGGTACCGGACCATGGCACATAGTCCAAAGACGCGACCTGATCCCAAGGCAACGCATAATCACGGTACCGCTCACCAATCTCCAGGTAGGCATAGGGATCGGGCAAGACCAGATCCGCTTGTACCCCCTCCAGCTGCGTCGTCCCGCCGTTAATCCGGTAATACTTCTCTTCAGTAAACTTTAAAGTACCGAGAGGTTTATAGGAAGCGTACCGCGGATATAGATAATCCAGGAAATTATCGAGGTCAATCAATCCTTGAACCGTCCCTTTGCCGAAGGAATGGGCGCTACCGACGATCACAGCACGGCCATAGTCCTGCAAGGCGGCGGCCAGGATCTCCGAAGCGGAAGCACTCATGGAATTGATCATCACCACCAAGGGCCCGTCATAAACCACGGCGGGATCCGGATCGTAAAAGGCCTTGATCTCCCCTTTTTTATTCTTCGACTGCACAATGGGGCCAGATTCAATAAAGAGCCCCGCCATTTTGACCGCATCGTGCAAGGCACCGCCCGGGTTGTTCCGAAGGTCAAGAATGACCCCTTCCACCTGTTCTTTTTTTAATCTTTCCAGTTCGTTCCGGACATCGGCAGCAGAAGTCCGGCCGTTGGGGTTATTAAAGTCATGATAGAACGAAGGCAGCGCAATATAGCCTACTTTGGGCCCGGTTTTCCCGGTTTCAATCACCAAGGACTGGGCGTACTTCCCTTCAAAACTCACCACATCACGGATGATCGAAATCACCTCGGTCTGTCCCTCTGGCTTCTTGATGGTCAGTCTCACTTCGGTCCCTTTTTTCCCGCGGATCAACTGTACCGCTTCGTCCACCGGCATATTGGTCACATCAACCGGTTCCTCGTCCCCCTGGGCCACTTTGAGAATAAGATCACCGGCTTTCAGTTGTCCCTGCCGCCAGGACGGTCCGCCTGGCTCGATACTGACCACTTTGATGTACTCCCCTTCCTCCTGCAGGGTGGCACCAATCCCCTCTAGAGTGCCGCTCATCCTTATATCAAAATCGGCTTTCGCTTTAGGGGCAAGATAGTTACTGTGCGGATCATAACTGCTGGTTAACGCATTAAGGTACCGGGCGTAGCGGTCTTCCTCCTTTTCCTCGAGGACGCGCCGGAAAAACCGGTCCAGATCATTGCGCACTTTCACCCGCGCTTGCTCCTCTAATTCCGGTTGGAGGGTCCGGCCCTTGATTGCCTCGAATTTCTCGGCCAAGGTGTCGGCGGTGTTTTCCTCGGCCAACAAGAGATCCAGATAGACGTTGAGGGTTTGGGCTTTAACCAATTTACGCCATAATTCCTTTATAGCCGCCGCATCCTTCGGATGTTCCCTTTTCTCCGGATCAAGCTCAATATATTCCTGGACCCCAAAATCCAGCGGTTCCGCAAGGAAAGTATCGGTATAGCCCTGCACTTCCCGGAGGCGTTTGCTCAATAGTTCCCAGGAAAGAACATAAAACTCATTGGTGCCGCGGCGCACCTCATCATCAAGCTTGGTGCGGAAAGGTAACAAGGTTTTCAGATCACCCTGCGTGAAAAAGCGCTTATTATAATCTAGCGCCTTTAGGTAAAGATCAAAGGCTTGCGCCGACCAAAGATCCGTGTCGGAAGGGGACGCGTAATGCCATGCCGTGAGGGAGCCCATCACCAACTGGTTCAGAACTTGCTCCCGGCTTGGCTCCTGTCCGGTCAACGAAGCGGTCAGTACCATTAGGATTACAACAATTCCAATAATAACAGGGAAAGCACGAAAAGATAACCGTCTCATCTTTTGTCTCCTTAACTTCACTGACCCCGTAGAAGAACATCCTTCCATATTTTCACGGAGTAAGGAATGTAGTTAATTTGCCATAAATAATTGTATCAAAACTAATAATAACAGAGTAATTAGAGGCCGTCAATGTTACATCCCGCCTCCAAATCGGACCAACGGGACTAATATTTTCTTAAGGAGGAGCAACGATGGATCCTTGGCGTAATTTCCGTGGAAAGCTGTGGCGGGAAAAAATCGATCTTTCCGATTTCATCCGCCACAACTACCAACCTTTTACCGGCGAACCCACCTTCCTTTGCCCGCCATCCCCCCGGACCAAGCGCTTATGGGAAAAGTGCCAAGAATTAATGGCAAAAGAGCGGGCCGCTGGCGGCGTCCTCGAAATTGATACCGGAAGGGTAGCCGAAGTAACCGCGTGGGACCCGGGGTATATCGACCCGGAAAACGAGGTCATCGTCGGCCTGCAAACCGATAAACCCCTAAAACGTTTAGTCAACCCGTGGGGGGGCTGGCGCATGGTGGAAGCCGCCTGTAAAGCCCGGAATATTGACCCGGATCCGGCCATGAAAACAATCTTCACCACCTACCGCCGGACCCAAAATGAGGCGATCTTCCGGATCTATACCCCAGCCATGCGCCAGGCGCGGCATCTTGGGATCATTACCGGTCTTCCCGATGCCTACGGACGGGGGCGCTTAATCGGTGACTACCGACGGGTCCCCCTCTATGGCTTAGATTTCTTGATCGCCGAAAAAAAGAAGGACCTTTATGCCCTAGACAATGTGGATGATGCCAGTATTCACCTGCGGGAAGATATCGCCGACCAGATCGAAGGTTTGGAACGCTTAGGCGCGATGGCGAAGAGCTACGGCTTTGACCTTAGCCGCCCGGCCATGAACGCCCACGAAGCCTTCCAGTGGCTATACTTCGCCTATTTGGGGGCGGTTAAAGAAGAAAACGGTGCCGCCATGTCCCTCGGCCACAACAGTCCTTTCCTTGATATCTACCTCCAGCGGGATCTGGAGGAAGGCACCCTTGACGAAGAAGGAGCCCAGGAGTTAATCGATCAACTGGTGATCAAACTCCGTCTTATCCGGCATCTGCGCACCCCCGAATATGATGAGCTCTTCGCCGGTGATCCGCTGTGGGTCACCGAATCCATCGGCGGAATGGGGGAAGACGGGCGACCACTGGTGACCAAGACCGACTACCGTTGGCTACACACCTTGCGCAACCTGGGTCCCTCACCCGAGCCCAACCTCACCGTCCTCTGGAGTCCACGGCTCCCTCAACCCTTTCGGGATTATGCGGTTAACCTCGCCATCGAGACCTCAGCACTCCAGTTCGAAAACGATGAGTTGATGCGTCCCATTTTCGGGGATGACTATGGGATCTCCTGTTGTGTCTCTGCCACCCGCCTCGGTAAAGACATGCAGTTTTTCGGGGCCCGGGTCAACCTGGCTAAAGCCCTCCTTTTGGCCATCAACGGCGGCCGGGATGAAAAAACCGGCGAACCGGTTTTAGAGATTCCTGCCCTAACCGGCGAATACCTGGATTGGCGGGAGGTCTGGGAAAACTATGAACAGGTCCTCACCTGGCTCTCCGTCCTGTATAGCCGGACGATGAACTGCATCCATTATATGCATGACAAGTATAATTATGAGCGGATCCAGATGGCCTTGATTGATTCAAACCCCCGCCGTCATATGGCCTTCGGGGTTGCCGGGCTCTCGGTGGTGGCCGACTCCCTGAGCGCTATCCGTTACGCCAAGGTCAAAGCGCTCCGCGATGAAAGGGGGATTGCCACCGCATTTGAAGTGGAGGGAGACTTTCCCTGTTTTGGGAATGATGACGACCGCGTCGATGGGCTGGCGGTCAAAGTCATCCGTTACTTCTATTCTTCCCTGGCGCAGCAGCCTATTTACCGGAACGCTAAACCAACCATGTCCATCCTGACCATCACCTCAAATGTGGTATACGGTAAAAAAACCGGGGCGACGCCCGACGGGCGGAAAGCAGGGCAGCCCTTTGCTCCGGGGGCCAACCCCATGCACGGGCGGGAAAAATCCGGCGTCGTCGCGGCCATGCGTTCGCTGGCCAAACTCCCTTACGAAATCTGCCTCGATGGTATCTCCTATACCTTTTCCATTACGCCGCGCACCCTGGGGCCGACCCCCGCCGACCGGCTCCAAAACCTAACGCGGCTGATCGACGGCTACTTCGGGGCCAACGGCCACCACATCAACATCAACGTCTACAGCCGCGAACCCCTGATCGACGCCATGGAACATCCGGAATTATACCCCAACCTGACGATCCGGGTCTCCGGTTACGCCGTCCATTTTGTGAAGCTCAGCCGGGAGCAACAGTTAGAAGTCATCGAGCGAACGATTTACGAACGAATGTGAACTTTCAACACTTCGTCGTAGAAAATACTTTTTCCGACCTTTATTTTCAAAATAAAAATTAGCAAAACGTATGCGTGGCAACGCCGCTATGCAACGCTGATTACGCCGCCTGCCAACAATCCGGCGAAGAAATACACTGCTTGCTTTGATCCTTTCCTTCCCCCAGCTTGCTTGGGTGGGCAACTATCCAAGAAGCATAGAGCCCACAGAACCAGAAAGGAGAACGCCATGGGCCGCATCCAATCGATCCAAAGCTTCTCCACCCTCGACGGCCCGGGCACCCGGTGCGTCGTCTTTTTCCAGGGCTGCCCGGCAGCGTGCCTCTTCTGCCATAACCCCGAATCATGGGCGGCCAAAGGAGGGGAAGAAATCGAGCCGGAGACGCTTCTTCTCCGCTTAGAAAGGTTCCGCCCGTTTTTACAAGAACCGCCGGGTTTAACCCTCTCGGGCGGCGAACCCCTCTACCAGCCCGCCTTTGCCCTGGCCCTCGCAAAACTCGCCCGCGCGGACGGCTGGCATGTGGCCCTTGATACCTGCGGCTGGGGACCGACCAAGCCCTTCCGCAATTTAGTAAAGAACGTCGATCTAGTCATGTTTTCGGTCAAACATCCGATCCACCCGGAAGCGCTTTCGAAGCTTAACCCCGATTCGGTTCTCGCCAATTGGCAGCTCCTAGCCGCCCTTGAGACCCCCGTCTGGCTGCGCTATGTTCTGATCAAGGGCTGGACCGATCCGCCCGCAGCCCTCACCGCTCTAGGGCAGTTGGCCAAAGACCTGCCCACCCTGGAACGGATCGAAATCTTCCCCTACAACAGCCTGGCGGAGAGCGACTGGCAGAAATTACAGTGGGACAGTCCTCTTTTTCACGAAGGCAATATCATCGTAACCGAAGAGGAGGTCCGCCAAGCGGAAAACCTGGTTCGCAAGAGTGCGGGCCTACCAGCAAGTCTCTTCCCGTCTTGAACCGCCCCTTGACTATTTAGCCCCCAGCGTATAAATTTAAAGTATTAATTAACGCCTGTGGGTGATACCATTGCTTACAGCAGTCAACCTTTCAAAAGCCTACGGGGAGCAGGTCCTCTTTACCGAGGCTAACTTCCGCATCAACCCTGGTGAACGGATCGGTCTGGTCGGCCGGAACGGTTACGGTAAAACCACCCTACTCCGTCTCATTACTGGGGAGGAAGAGCCGGATCACGGCGCCATCTCCTTTCCCAAACACTACTCGGTGGGCTATCTTAGGCAGCATTTACGTTTTACCCGTCCCACCCTTTTAGAAGAGGCTTGTCTAGGCCTTCCCCCTGACCAACAGGGGGAAAGTTGGCGTGTAGAAAAGGTCCTGTTCGGACTAGGTTTTAGCAAAGAAGACTTTAAGCGCCCACCGGAAGAGTTCTCCGGTGGTTTTCAAGTCCGTCTCAACTTGGCTAAGGTTCTGGCGGCCGAACCCAACCTCCTCCTTTTAGATGAACCTTCCAACTACCTGGATATTACGTCCATCCGGTGGTTAGTCCGTTTCTTACAAGCGTGGAAGAACGAACTGATCCTGGTCACCCACGATCGGCATCTTATGGACCAGGTGATCACCCATACCTTGGGGATCCACCGCCAAAAACTACGTAAGCTGGCAGGCGACACCACAAAATTCTATGAACAGATCGCCAAAGAAGAAGAGATCCACGAGAAAACCCGGATTAACGAAGAGAAGAGACGCAAAGAGATCGAGATCTTTATCAACCGCTTCCGCGCCAAAGCTACTTTGAGCAGCCGGGTTCAATCCCGCATTAAAATGCTGGAAAAACAGGAACGCCTGGAAAAGCTCGCTAAACCGGAAGTATTAGAGTTTTCTTTTCCCGAGGCGCCAATGCCGGGGAAGCTGATCCTGGAGGCCAAAGGGCTTTCCTTCGCCTACCAAGCAGCCGGGCCGCTTTTAATCGATGACCTCAGTTTTACCGTCGGTAAAAACGACCGGATCGGGATCATCGGTCCGAACGGGAAGGGTAAAACTACTCTCTTGCGGCTCCTAGCCGGGGAACTTAAACCCATAAAAGGCTCCCTCAGCGCCCATCCCGCCCTGCAAACCGGTTTTTTCGGCCAAACCAACGTGGAACGGCTCGATCCAAAGAAAACCATTCTCGAAGAGCTCTTAGCCACCTCCCCCACTTGCACCCTTGAACAAGCGCGCAAGATCAGTGGTGCCTTTATGTTCGGTGGCGACCTGGCCCACAAAAAAATCGCCGTCCTCTCCGGAGGCGAAAAAAGCCGCGTCCTGCTGAGCAAACTGCTCCTTGCCCCCAGTAATCTGCTCCTTCTGGATGCACCCACCAACCATCTGGATATGGAGGCTTGCGATTCACTGGTGGAAGCGTTGGACGCCTACAACGGTGCATTGATCCTGGTCACCCATAATGAGATGTACCTTCATGCGCTGGTCAACAAGCTAATTGTCTTCGACCGCGACCGGGTCTTTCTTTTTGACGGCAATTACCAACGTTTCCTTGATGAGATCGGATGGAAAGCCGACCAAGAAGACGCACCATCGGCAACAACGGAACGGGCCCCTGCTACGGTGCCCACCAACTACCGGAAGGCCCTCCGCCAGGAAAGAGCGGAGATCATTAACCGCCGCTCGGCGGTGTTAACCCCGCTGGCGGCAAAGATTCACCAGTTGGAAACGGCCATTTTGGCCCTAGAAGAAGAACTACAGAGGAATAATGAGGAGTTGATTACGGCGTCAACCGCCGGTTGCGGTGAGACCATCGCTAAACTTGCCAAGCGGAACGCCGAAATCAACGGGGAAACGGAGAAGCTCTACACCGAACTGGCGAAGGTCACCGACGACTACGAGCGGGCGGCCGCCGCCTTTGAAGCCGAATTACAGAATTTGAGTGCGGGTTAAGCGGCGGCGCAAGACCGCCCCGACCGGCACCGGCCGGTCGACCGGGAAATAAACCCGATAGCTATTGTGCCCGGCCGCCAGAGGGTGGCCGTCCTCATCGGTCATGGCCGTGGAATCAAGCGTCAGCGTCTCCTCGGGTAGCAGCAATTCCGTTACATCCCCCGCCGTCAATTGGTTCCGGAGTTCAACTAAAATCTTCCCTTCCTCCGGCCGATACTGGAGGACGGTTCCCGCCAGACCATAGGTCCGCCGGTAACTTTCTTCCGTATTAAGCCCGGTAAACTTTTCTGTTTTGTGTTTTCGGTAAAACCCGGTTGTATAGCGCCGGTTAGAGACCTTATCCAGTTCCGCTAGCCATTCAGGCGCACAGCGGTACCCTTCCGGATCTTTTAGCGCCGCATCCAACGCCCACCGGTAGGTCCTCGTCACCACAGCGACGTAATAAACGGTCTTCATCCGCCCCTCAATCTTCAAACTGGAAACCCCGGCGGCCAGAACCTCCGGTAAATACTCGATCATCCGAAGATCCTTTGAACTAAGCAAGTAACTGTACCGCCCGTCTTCCGTGACGATAAGGGGGTCGTCCGGCCGGGAACGCTCTGTCAGCACATACTCCCAGCGACAAGGATGGGTGCATTCGCCCCGGTTCCCACTCCGCCCCGTTAGGTAGGAAGAGAGTAAACACCGGCCCGAATAGGCCAAGCACATCGCACCATGGATAAAGATCTCCAGTTCAACCTCGGGCACGTCCCGCGCAATGGCGGCGATCTCCGCCAGGTTCAGCTCCCGGGCCAACACAATCCGACTGATCCCTTGCGTATGCCAAAACCGTACCGCTTCGGTATTGGTCGTGTTCGCCTGGGTGCTGAGGTGCACCGGCATGGCGGGAGCCACCCGTCGGACAAGCGCGAGCACCCCCGGATCGCTCAGGATCACGCCATCAACCCCGATCTCCGCCAGTTCACCCGTTTTTTGTTTGACTAGTTCCAGATCGCTGTTCCGGGCCGAAATGTTGACCGCCGCATACACCCTTACTCCCTGTTGGTGCGCAGCACGCACCCCTTCTTCCAACTCCGCCGTGGTAAACTCGGCCTGTTGGGCGCGGAGGCTCAGTCCCTCCACCCCAGTGTAAACCGCATCGGCGCCATAAAGGAGGGCCGTCCGTAATTTCTCCAAATTTCCGGCCGGGACCAATAGTTCCGGCTTCTTCATCACTACTCCTCCCCCGTGGTTTCCCCACCACTTTTCACCTGATAATCCTGATCTGTTTTCCCTAACAATCCCGCTAAAATAGAGGTTCGCACAATGATCCCTAAAATGCGGTGTTGATCGTTCAAAACCACAATCGGGTACTTCGTCTTGACCCCTTGGTCAAGCAAATCTTGGATCAAAGCGTCTTCGTCTGTCGTATAATAGTCGTGTTTCAAGATCTGTTCTAAAGAACGCCCATCCTTCACTGCTGCAATACAATCATCAATCGTGACAAATCCCCGTAGTTTCCGCTCCTTATCAACCACAAAGACACTGGAAATTCCGTTGTCTTGCATTTCTTTGATCGCCACCCGCACCCCGGCCTTTAGAGAGACTAAAGCATTGGCCCGCTGCATAATATCTTTCGCCCGCACGACCTTCGTCCGATCAATGTCCTTAACAAATTCGGCAATATATTCGTTGGAGGGGTGGTTCAAAATCTCTTCCGGAGTCCCAATCTGCACAATGGAACCGTCCTTCATCACAGCACCGCGGTCCCCCAACTTGAAGGCTTCATTTAGATCATGGGTGATAAAGATGATTGTCTTTTTCATCTTCGCTTGTAAGTCTAGAAGCTCCGACTGCATTTCCAGGCGGATCAGGGGATCCAAAGCGCTAAAGGGTTCATCCATCAATAAAATGTCGGGGTCATTGGCCAGCGCCCGCGCTAGGCCAACCCGTTGTTGCATCCCTCCACTAAGCTCCCGGGGCATCTTATTCTCCCAGCCTTTCAGCCCGACCTCGGCCAGGGTTTTAAGGGCAATCTCCCGCCGTTTATTTTTATCAATCCCTTTAATCTCCAGGCCATACTCGATATTACCTAATACCGTACGGTGGGTAAAAAGGCCAAACTGCTGGAAGACCATGGCCACTTTTTCTTGGCGAAATTTGCGGAGCCGGTTTTGATCATATTTAACAATATTCTCCCCATCAACCAGGATCTCCCCGGCGGTCGGCCTGTTTAACAGGTTAAAGCAGCGGATTAAAGTTGATTTGCCGCTCCCCGAAAGACCCATAATGACAAAGAACTCACCCTCATTAATCGTGAACGAAACATTGTTTACCCCAACGGTTTGCCCGGTTTTCTGCAAGATCGCCTTTTTCGTCCACCCCTTTTTGAGCCGGTCCAAGGCTAACCGTGGTCTTGAACCAAAAACCTTTGTCAAGTTCTTAACTACTATTTTCTCCGTCATGATCTAACCTCCTCTCCGCTTTTTGTTCTCTGCGGGCTGTTCGATATTCTCTGGGTAATCCGGTCGATGATAATCGCCAGAAAAACAATGCTGATCCCTGCATCAAAACCCATGGCAATATCCGTGCGGTTAATCGCGATTAACACGTTTTCGCCCAGCCCCTTTGCCCCAATCATGGAGGAGATTACCACCATCGACATGGCTGCCATCGTTGTTTGGTTAATTCCCGCCATGATCGTGGGGATGGCTTGTGGTAATTCAACTTTGGTCAACACTTGCCAGCGGGAAGAGCCAAAAGCATAGGCCGCTTCTTTCATCGCCCTTGGTACTCCCCGGATCCCTAAATTCGTTAAGCGGATACAAGGGGGGACCGAGTAGATAATCGTCGCAAACACGGCTGGAACTGTTCCTAAACCGAAAAAAATCATGGCCGGAATGAGATAAACAAAACTGGGCATCGTCTGGGCCCCATCAAGCATAGGTTTGACGAAGGCCTCCACTTTGTTGTTATAGGCCATAATGATCCCAATAGGAATCCCAATCACCACCGAAATGAGCACCCCGGTGAGAACAATCGAAAGGGTGAGAATCATCTCATCCCATAGCCCAAGCCCACCAATGGTAAAAACCATCAGCGCATATAAAAGGCCAGTTTTCCACTGGTCCAGCTTCCATCCTAATAAGAACAGCAGAATTATTAAGATAAACCAAGGAATAAAAGTAAAAATCCTTCTCATCAAGGAAACAATCCCAAGAACCCCGGCTTTCAACCAAGCAAAAAGAGCTTGGAAATTCGCGGTTACCCAAGCGATCAATTTCTCCACATAGATTCCTAAGTTAAGACGGATTCCCGCGGGAAATCGCGTTAAATCCCTTTGGAATCGAGTGGGACCTGCAGGCCGTTCTCCTTTTACCGCCGCGGCCACTTCGGGCGAAACCCAGCTCGTCCAGAGGTCTTCATATTCGGCAAAAAACCACTGCGTTGTTGTTTCGATATCCCCCTCGTGGTCCTGCATAAAAGCCAGGAGTTGGCTGGTGATTTTCGTACTGGTCCGGTAATTTTTTAAGAACGCCATTACGTCCGGGGCCTTTTCCTGCAGACGCGCATTAACCGCCACTGTGACCTTCACTCCGGGAAATTCACAGGCGTAACCGGCCTCCCATTTAGCCTTGGAATAGGGTTCATCAGCCAGTAAGGTCAGATCATATTTGCCCGTAATCCAGGTTGGATCCCAGTAATATCCGACCCATGGCTTCCCCTTCTCATAGGCGGAAACCAGTGAAGTATTGAGCGCCGTGTCCGAACCGGGGTTAAAGTAGTCATACCTTTCGTCCAAGTTATAAGTCGCCATTTTGGTCCGGAGGATCTGATCCGCCGCCCACCCTGGCGGTGAACCATAGATCCGACCCTGGGACGGGTTATCGGGATCCTGGAAAACTTGCCAGTACCGGGGTAAATCCTTGATCGACTTTAAATCGGGGGCTAAAGGAGGGATTCCCCGCTCTGGATCGCCTTTGATCACATAGGTCGGAACATATAACCCTTGGGCATTATCATCAAAGTTGACTGATAACTCAATAATCTCGCCCTCTGCGATTCCCCCCTGGTACAGTTCGAGAATGTTATCCGTCCACGCCTCCATACAAATATCAATGTCCCCTTGCCGCAGTCCCTGAATGACAATGGGTGATGAACCGGTCAACACCTCCGTTTTGTAACCGTACCCCTTTTCAATGATCGTCGCGGCAATCGCATTGTGAATTCTAATACTATCCCAACCGGCGTCGGCAAAAACCAGCGTCCCTTTCTGTCCCGACGCGCGTTGGTCGGCCGCCATTACCCCGCTAGAAACTAACCCCAGGATAATGAGGACCATTCCTAGTCCAAACAGAATTTTTCGCCCTTTAAAACTGATAACTAACCACTCCCTTTTCTTAGTTTCCTTTTGGTTTTAATATTATTTCCCCCCACCTTCGGGTAATCCCAAGGGGGAACTGACTTTCTACTTAAGAACATAATCGCCTGTCATTTTCCCGGTGCCATAAAAAAATCACCTACATCGGTAAGTGATTTAATTTTGTATAGGCATAGATTCTATAAACCTAAATTCCCAGTTCACTCCGACTGGACGACCCAACTCTTTCCTTGCTACGATTTTTCCATGTTTCATACTATAACACAGATTACTTTTGTTGGCAAATTCCCCGGCGCGAAAAAGACAAAGACCATTCGCTCCGCCATCGGACAACTTACTTTTCCTGCGCCGTAAGCTTAAGCCCGACCACACCACGACTGTGGCCCAGCGAAATTCAGACCGTTCTTAGTCCTTCTCCCAGATCGCAATAACATCATAACCCACGTCTTCAACCGCCGCTTTTAGTTTTTCATCCGGCACCGTTCCGTCCAACTCTACGGTGGCTTTTTTTTGGGGCAAGTCAACCCGAACCTTCCGCCCCCCTGCCACTTGTCCCAAGGCCGCTTCAACATGGCCCACACAATGCTGGCAACTCATTCCTTCGATCTGAATGACCTTCTCCATCAAACACCCGCCCTTTCTCCGCTTCGCAATCCTTTCTTCACGGAATAGCCTTCGGTTTTTTCTCGAGGCATTCCCGCTTATCCTCTTTTTTCTTGCTTCGTCCGCGCGCACGGACCGCACTCCATTTACCCTTCTCCGAGTTCCGGATAAACATAAGGCTCCTGTATTTCCGGGCAATTACGGTTGGCCCCTCGCGTCGTGATCAACCGACTAATGGTGTAGGCTTCCATCCGTACAGCGGGGAACGGTTGCATTAAGGACAAGAGTTCGGGCACACTCAACCCGGCAGCCAGCCAAGCCCGCTCCTGCTCCCGGGGGAGGATCACCGGCATCCGTTTCTTCGTGTTATGGATCTTGGCCAGGAGCGGATTGGCCGCCGTCGTCAGGATACTGTAGGTCCGCAAAAGCTCACCGGTGGCCGGGTCCACCCACTCCTCCCAGAGCCCCGCGAAAGAAAAGACCGTTCGATCTTTAAGGAAGATATAGTAGGGGTATTTTTTACCCTGAAAAGCCCGCCATTCATAAAAACCGGCGGCTGGCACCAGGCAGCGACGCTGCCGGATGGCCTGGCGAAAAGAGGGTTTTTCGAAAACCGTCTCCGCCCGGGCGTTCAAAGTTTTACCACGAATCTGGGTTGCTTGCTCCGGTGTTTTGACCCAGAGCGGGATCAGCCCCCACGTTAAAGCCTGGAACCGGTCGGGCTGTTCGTTGGTGAGCACCGGCATCTTCGGAAACTCAAAACCGGAGACATAATACTTGGGTGCCCACGGCCCAGCTTCCAACTCCCACTCAAACCCCCCTTTTAACTGATAACGGTTTACCAGCTCCTGGGCGGAAACGCTTAATGCGTAAAAGAAGCACATCCTCAATACCCTCATTTACGATTAGAATATATCTATAAGATAAACTTATCAGTAGCCAAAGTTAGCTCGTTGGCAAGTTCGTCCAATTGGTGGGCCGACTCTTTAATTACTATTGTCGAAGAATATTGTTGTTGGAAGGTCGCTGATACCTCCTCCATAGCCGTCAGGTTATTCTGGCTGATCTGGTAGACCTGTTCAATCTTGGTAATGACATTTTCATTATCCTTTCCTACCTGGGAAGCTACCTGTGTAATCTGGGAAATATTACGGGCAATCGTTTCAACTTTACCCATTAATTCCTTAAAGAGCGCAATGTTTCTGGTAAGTTGGTTTCTTCCTTGTTCAATCTCCGCGTTGCTCTCATCAACCGTATAAACAACCTGCTGGTTTTTGCGTAAAATTAACTCAATAACTTCATTAATATGGTCTACCGCCTCGCGGGATCGCTGCGCCAGGAGACCAATATTGGTAGCGACGACAGCAAAACCCCGACCGTGTTCACCGGCACGTGCCGCTTCAATGGAAGCGTTTAGAGATAACAGGGTTGATTTTTCCGCAATATCACGGATAATATCAACCAAAACTTGAATCTGTCTTGAATCTTCAACTAAGCCACTGACTACTTCTTTAATTTGTCGAACGGAGAAAATAAAGTTATCAATAGCCTGAATCAGCTCTTCAGTGGCCTTTCTACCGTTCTGCGCATCATTAGAGGCCTCTTGGCAGATCTTGTTACTCTCCTGAGTGGCCCTGACCACCAGATTCATTCTCGATGTTACTTGCTGAATAGTATCGATGGCTGAATTAACACTTTGAGATTGGGATTTTGCCCCCGCCGCCAAATGGTCGATAAGTTTATTTAACTCCCCTAATGAAGTTGTTGTTTCGTCCACAACACGAAAGAGATTATGGGTGGAGGCATTTATTTTTTTTGCTTCACGCGTAGTACGGGTTACCATCGAGCGGAGTTCCTGGACGGCATGGTTAAAGGCGGACGCGACGACCCCGACCTCATCACGGGAAGACAGATCGACTCTAGTATTTAGATCGCCTTGGGCCAAGAGCCGGGTTGAATCGCGGAGCTTATGTAAGGGCCGGATGATCGAACGCGAAACCAGGAAGCCGATCAGCAAACCTAAAGTAACACCAACAATGGTAATAATCATTTGCAAAGTTCTCGTCGATGAATATACTTGCCGACCTGTTCTAAAACTGTCCACCCCAACGATTCTTTGCGCTTTACCCAACTCATAACAGAAGTTATATAGTTTTCGCGATTCCTCTTTAAAACGGTAATATAAAGGCGCAAGATCATTTTCTCCACTTCTTAGCTCATTATTAAACTCCCGCGCCACCTCTTCATATTCTGCCCATATTTGCTCTAAACTTTCCCTGGTTTCATCCGGAAGATTATATAAGAAGTTTCCAATTAAACCGACACATTCAGTCAAATTCCTGTTAAAAGCGGTAATTGAGCCGGAAGTGTTTAATTCCAATATTTCGTAAGCGCTGTATTCAGTACGGTATACGGTCACCAAGAAATCAAAGAGCGGAAAAAGGACTGAAGTATTGCTATTGAAAATATTGGCCGCCGCCTGGTTCATTTCCTCAATTCCCGAATTGCCCACTAATCCTACAGCAACAATCATTATACTTAAGACAATGAGGATAATTAAAATTTTCGCAAAAACCCCGCTGAAATAAGGCCTTAGCTTAGCTAGCTTCATCGCAATTTCCCCTTCCAATATTAAAGTAGGGAAGCTCCTTGGGTTGAGTCTGGTATTGTTCGCAAATTCCGGTCAAACACCGCGAATATTAAGGCGGATCTCTTTTCTTAATCTACTAAATCTGCTTCAGATACTACCTGACTATAAGAGGCAATAAGACCAAAAACATCCTAATCTTTCAATTTAAAGGATATTATTTCCAATCTTTTCTGCTCAATTATAATATACTATTCATTATTGTTATGCAATATATAAAGAAGATAAAAGAGAAAGGACTATAAGTCCTTCTCTTTTCAAAATAAGTTTCCGTCATAATAAGTATCGGAATTTATTTGATTTTTGATTGTAGATTCGATTATAGGTTATTATTTATTTTTTTTCGTTTTAATATCCAGCCAAACTGCTAAAAGAAGAATCGAGCCCTTAATGATCGGTTGCCAGTAAGCCTCTGTATTCATCATGCTCATTCCATTGTCGAGACTAGCCATCACGAGAGCACCTAAAACGGCACCGGGAATACTACCGATCCCGCCCAAAAAGCTTGTTCCACCAATAACACAGGAGGCAATGGCATCCAATTCCGCCCCTTCTCCCGCAGTAATCGTTGCCGCATTTAAACGGGCAGTGGTAAGAATACCAGCGATCGAAGCAAGTAAACCCGCACAAATGAAGACCACCAGTGTCCGACGGCGGACATTGATCCCCGATAAACGGGCAGCTTCAACATTTCCACCCATGGCATATACTTGGCGGCCAAATTTTGTGTTGTTGGTGATGAAAGAGAAGATTATCGCCAGAACCAAGACAACGATTACCGGATAAGGAATTCCTTCATATTGATATAAGACATAAGTGGCAAGAATGATCAACCCGCAGTATATAATGGTGGTCAGGATATCCAAATAGAGAGGTGTAACTTTAAAACCGTACTTGATCTTTGAACGGCGAGACCAGATTCGGACAAAGATCAAGCCAATGATGATCATCGAAGTTAAGATTACCCCGGGAACAAGACCTAAGTAGCCACTACTAAAAACCTTAAAACTAGGAGCAAGGGGAGCTACGGTTTGGCCTTTAGTAATCCCTAATAAAACCCCACGGTAAGCTAGAAGACCGGCCAAGGTCACAATAAAGGCCGGAACATTATGATAGGCCACCCAATAACCATGAAAGGCTCCGATTAAAGCACCAAAGACCAAAGCAACCAAAATTGCCACCGGGGTCGAGACATGATACCACACCTGTAGAATACCAGCTATCCCCCCGGTCAATCCCAAAATTGAACCGACAGAAAGCTCAATATGGGTGGTAACAATAACCATCACCATACCGATGGCCAAGATCGCGGTAATTGACACTTGGCGGGCTAAGTTCGAAATATTACGAGGAGTGAGAAACCGTCCCTCGGTCAGGACAGTAAAAAGCAACCAGATGATGACTAAAGCAATAATCATCGTGTAGGCACGCAGATCGAATCTGGCGTTCAGTCGCGAAAACAAACTTTTTCTGGTAACAATTGTCGATTCTGTAGATTCTCGAACAACGCTCATTTTAGTTCCCTCCTGTCGCTGCCAGCATTATCTTTTCTTGGCTGGCTTCGTCATGTCTAAATTCACCATTGATTTTACCTTCATATATTACAAGTATTCTGTCACTCATCCCCAGAATTTCAGGTAGTTCAGAGGAAATCATAATGATCGCAACCCCTTGTTTTTTCAGCTCATTCATAATATTGTATATCTCATATTTTGCCCCAACATCAATCCCTCTAGTGGGCTCATCCATAATTAGAATTAATGGTTTAGTTAAAAGCCATTTACCCACCACCACTTTTTGTTGGTTGCCACCGCTAAGATTATTAGCTTTTGTCTCTAAAGAGGGTGTTTTGATACTTAATGAGTCCACAATCGATTGCGAATCGTGAATTTCTTCGTTAGAATTTATAATCCCGGATTTACAGTATTGTTTTAAATTGGCAAGGGTCAAATTCTTTTTAACATCATGAATTAGTACTAATCCATAACGTTTACGGTCTTCGGTGACCATCGCCAAACCATTATTGATCGCATCCTGGGGGCTTTTAATCTCGACTTTTTGACCATTGATATAAACCTCGCCATAGCTTTCTCCCGGGAAGCCACCAAAGATACTACTCATTAGTTCTGTACGGCCAGCACCCATTAAACCGGCAATTCCTAAGATCTCACCACGCCGGACATTAAAACTGGCATTGTCAACTAATTTTCTTTGGGGATTATCAGGGTCAAAAACATTATAGTTTTTAACCTCAAATATTACTTCACCAGTCTCGTGGTCAATTCTGGGGAAACGGTTTGATAATTCTCTACCGACCATCATTGCGATAACTTCATTTTCCGTGGTTTGGTCAATTGGTTTGGTGCCAATCGTCTCACCATCACGAAGGATCGTAACTGTATCGGCAATCTCGAAAATCTCGTTGATTTTGTGGGATATATAAATACACGTCACCCCGTCATTCTTTAGCTTGCGCAGAATGTCCATCAGTGTTTCGACTTCATTTTCCGTCAGCGCTGCACTGGGCTCATCCAGGATCAATATTTTCGCTTTTTTGGAAAGCGCCTTTGCGATCTCCACCATTTGCTGATGACCCACACCCAGGTTAACAACTTTTGTTTGCGGATCAATATCTAACTTCACCGCTGACATCCATTTTTTTGTTTCGTAGTATAACTGATGCCAATTGATAATTCCATATCTATTTGGCTCATTACCAAGAAAAATATTCTCGCCAATGGTTAACTGTTTTACCACAGACAGCTCCTGATTAATAATGGCTATACCAGCAGCTTCGGAAGATGCGATATTATTAAACCGTTGTTCTTTACCATCAATAATTATATCTCCGCTATAAGTTCCATAGGGGTAAACACCGCTTAGTATTTTCATCAGTGTCGATTTTCCGGCACCGTTTTCGCCGCAGAGCGCATGTATTTCGCCATGACGAACCTTAAAATTAACGTTATTTAGCGCTCTTACCCCTGGAAATTCTTTCGTAATATTCCTCATTTCCAGGATATAATCGGCCATACGACCTCCTCCTCTCGGCGTTCCAAACAATGATTGTTAGGTCCGAAGATTGCGATTTATACTTAAAATGGAGCTGAATCCGAATATTAGGAAGAGAGAGGAATACCTCTCTCTCCCGAATAACACCACAGTATGGACGTAACCTACTTATTTCTGTGCAGGCCAGTCTTTCTTCGGAATATTGCGATACACTTCCTCCATGGTGTAGAAACCATCTCTGATGATGACATCATACATGTTCTCTTTGTAGACCGGAATCGGATCTAGCGCCAAATAGGGCACATCAACTTTACCATTGTTCACCGTCAAGTTAGCTTCGACTTTTTCACCCTTGGCCAGCTTAACAGCGGCTTGGGCAGCTGCAGTCGCAATACCTTTAATCGGTTTGTAAACGGTCACCGTTTGGGTTCCCTCAACAATCCGTTGGCAAGCAGCCAAGTCAGCATCTTGACCGGATACCGGAACTTTCCCGGCGAGTTTTTGGTCGGCTAAAGCCTGGATTACGCCACCAGCAGTACCGTCATTAGCGGCCACTACCGCATCAACTTGGTTGTTCAGCATGGTGAGGGCGTTTTCCATGTTGGCTTGGGCAATTGCCGGATCCCAGTTGGGGGTGAACTGATCATAGACGATTTTGATCTTCCCTTGGTCAATATAGGGTTGAAGCGCCTTCATCGAACCATTCTTAACTAGGTAAGCGTTATTATCGGTCGGGGAACCGCCGATGTAAACGAAGTTACCCGCAGAAACCTTGGAAAGAACACCCATGGCTTGCAAATAGCCAACCCGCTCATTATCAAAGGATATATACAGGTCAAGGTCACAGTTGCTGATTAAACGGTCATAGGCAATAACGGGCACCTTTGATTTGTGTGCAGACTCAACGGCCGCCGCCGCTGCCTCACCATCATGGGGAACAATAACCAGGACGTCAATCCCCTGCGAAAGCAGGTTTTCGCACTGAGAAATCTGTAAAGCATCGTCGTTATTGGCAGCCTGGACCAGAACCTGGGCACCTAGTCTTTCCGCTTCTGCTCTAAAGAAGTCTCTGTCTTTCCCCCATCTTTCCTCCTGCAAAGTGGCTAGTGAAAACCCAATCCTTATTTTCTTCGGCGCAGCAATACTCAACGAAGAAGCTACCAAAACAACCAGCAAACTGATGATAAGAAGATTCCGCAAGTTTTTCACTCTAATTCCTCCTTAAAATTTTTTGGAATAACTGATGAATCTTACTTTACGATTCATCGTCTTTCCTAAACATAAATTAACATCAAGTAACTAATTTGTATCTAGAATCACTTGCGGAATTTAATAATTATATTGTCATCAAATTTTAGTCTCACTTGCAAAAGAATTTAATAGCATTTTTTTGTGGTCATAATTGTTTTACGGGCTTCGGTATGTTCCGATAGATATCTTCAAGTCGATGGAAATCATCTTCAATGACAATGTTGATATTAGTTTGGTCAATAGAGATTGGCGTTATTATTTCCGCCGGAATATAGTTCTTTCCGTTAAATACGGCCTGGCTATTTGTTTTTATCTCTTTATTCTCCGCCAAAAGGATCGCTAGTTCAGCTGCACGATAGGCCAGTTGGCGAATGGGCTTATAAACGGTCATCAGTTGGGTGCCTTCAATAATGCGCTGGCAAGCGGAAAGGTCGGCATCATGACCGGTTACAGGGATTTTCCCAGCCAACCGCCATTCGGATAAAGCCTCAATCGCCCCGCTGGCTAGGCCGTCATTAGCCGCAAGAACAGCGTCAAAACCCACACCATCCAAAAGGAGCTGAGAGATCGTGGCATAGGCTTTTTCCGGAAGCCAATTATCGGCCCATTTTTCGTGGACAATTTCAATCTTATGCTTTTCGATCAAAGGGATAAGCACGTTTCTGTAACCCTGATTAATTAGATAACAGTTATGATCAGTCCGGGGCCCATTGATTATTACATAACGTCCGGAAGGAACCTCTTCCGTTAGACGCTTCGCCATTAACTCTCCTACCTTAGTGCTATCGAACGATATATATAAATCTAAATCCGCGTTTCGAATCAAACGGTCATAGGAAATAACTTTTATCCCCGCTCTTTTCGCAATTTCGACCGCTTCCGCCAAGCGGTCCAGATCTTGCGGAATAATGATCAAAACATCCACCTTATTGTTTACGAAGTATTGCACCTGCCTAACCTGTAAATTATGGTCGTTATTGGCCGATAGGGAAATAAATTCCCCTCCGCACTCCACAACTTTTTCTTCCAAATAATCCCGATCCCTTTTCCACCTTTCTTCTTGCAGGGTAGCCAGGCTTAAACCAATCTTCACCCGGGAGGGTTTATTGTCGTTATTATTATGGTCAATTACAGGCAAGCCCCGCCAATAAGTACCGATCCCGATGATAATTAGAAACAACAACACCAATAAAAACAGGGTGTTTCTCAATTTTTTCCGATCCATAATTAATAATCACCTCTTTAGTAACGGTCTCCAGAGGTAGTTATATCGGACACAGATAGCAATCATTCCCTTGGTCCACCGGGCAATCCTTATTCACTACCTGTCTGCTTTCCAACCCAATCCGAGGGTGTTACACCAAAATGCTTTTTAAAAATCCGACTGAAATAATTGGGATCATTATAACCTACTAAGAAACAACATTCTTTTACCGAGCGCCCCTCAGCCAATAACTGGATCGTTTTTTCCATACGCAATCTGGTTATATACTCGGAAAAACTCTCTCCCAATTCTTCTTTAAATAAACGGCTTAAATAAAAAGAACTGACATTGACCATATCCGCCAACCATTCTAAGGAGATATGCTTCTGATAATTCTGGTCAATAAGCGCTTTCGCCTCTCTGATTACGGGCTTAATACTATTTTGTCTGCTTTCCTTTACAGAAATAACCATCAATTTAATATCGGCCGCGATTAAACTAAAGATCTTACTTAGATTATTACTTGATTGGAAAATTTTACTGATCCTTTTATAGCTTGGGACAAATAGATTAAGACCGTGGTTTTCTTTGGCTATTCTGTAGGATGTAAGATAAAAAACTAATAGGTCAAACAACAACTGATCCTTGTGTTCTTCACTTGTTTGGGACAACAAGGAGATTAACTTGTCAAGCAAAAGCTGGACCTTCGTTGTATTTCCAAAGGAAAGGGCATTCCATACTTCCTGAAAACAAGAGGTTAGTTGGTCCTCCCGCAATAAACAAGGAGACTTTGGTAAATCAGAGTAGCAAACAATCCTTTCTTCGCTTCCCGCATTATTGAGGGCTTGCAACGCCTCATAATAGGACTGTTTAATCTTCGTCGGATCCGAATAGATTTCACCAATACCAAGCACAATCTCTTGATCGATCCTGCCGGACGGCAAATTTTTAAGGATCTTCCGGCCATAGTTTTCTGGGATCTTTCTAGCGTCTTCCCCCGGGTTGAGCGTAAGCGGAAAAAAGATTGTTAATGGGTTCGTCTGCAGCGGACCAACAAAACATTTAAACAGATGCCGGATCTTGTCCGCAAGAGACAACAGGTATTCTCGGGCTTGATATTTATGTTCTTCATAACCTGGACTAGCCGTTTCTTCCCGCCGGGAGATCGCTACAAAAAAACCGCTGTTAAAATTAAAGCCTAACAATTTCTGGTATTCATAAAATTGTACCTGGCTAATCCCATTAACCAGAGCATGTAAAAATTCGCTTTCAATAAAAGGAATGATCTTTTTATATCTTTCCCGCAGTTCCAAGTCCTTTTGCCGCTCGATTTTAATCTGTTCGATCTTGTTTTTAGCTTTATTGATAATCTGAAGTAAATCGCTTTTATTTATTGGTTTAACCAAATAGGAAAAGACATCTAGATTAATTGCCTCCTGGGCATAGATGAAGTTATCATAAGCCGACAGAATTATAAAGACCGCGGAAGGGATCAAACGCCGGATCTCCGCAAGAGCCTCTAAACCATTGATACCTGGCATTTTAATATCCATGATCACTAGATCCGGATTAAATGTTTCTGCCTTTTCGATGGCTTCTCTTCCGGTGCGTGCCGTCGCTAAAACCAACCCTTCCTCTTGCTTTAAGATCTTGCAGACCGACTCCAACATGATTAACTCATCATCAGCCACAAGGATTTTCATTCGCAGGCACCTCCTGAGCAGTATTTTCCTTGGGTAAAATCAGCCGAACCGTCGTCCCCTGTTTTGGGATGCTCATCACTTCCAGCAGGTTTTCCCGCCCAAAGAATAACCGTAATCTTTCCCGCACATTCCAAAGGCCAAGCCCGGTTGTATGACCAGATATCTTTCTCCCTTCTTGTAATCTTTTAACCGTCTCACTGTCCATGCCCAGTCCGTTATCGGACACATCAATGATTACCGATTCATCATTTTGGTAAGCACGGACCTTGATTTCGCCACCTTCCTCCAGTTGTTCCACGCCATGAATTAAGGCGTTTTCCACAATCGGCTGTATGGTCAGGAGCGGAATCTGGAAATCGGCAATTTCCGGATCAACCTCAATAAGTAAATCAAATCGTTCACTGCCATATCTAGTTTTTAAGATGAAAAAGTAGTTCTCTAAGTTATTTGTTTCTTCGCGTATGGTCACGGAGGTATTAATTTGGCGGAGACTATAGCGGAGTAATTTGGATATTTTATCAATAAAATCAGCTGTTTTATCCGCATCTTCCATGATTGCCAACTGAACGCCGGCATTGAGTGTGTTAAATAAGAAATGGGGGTTAATCTGCGCTTGAAGGGCGTGCAGTTCCGCTTCTTTCAGGGTGTTTTTCATGGCTAAATTCTGATATTCTTGTTCTTGAAGCTTCTTTTCCAGATCCGATTTGTTTTTAATCTCTGAAATCAGCTTGCCAATACTCGCCGCCATTTCGTTAAAGGCCTGGGAAACGACGGCAATTTCATCATTAGAAGAGACTGGCAAGGGAGGTAGTTGAAACTCACCACGGGAGATTGTATCAGCAGCCTCAACCAGTTGTTTCAACGGCTTTGTTAAACGAAAACCAATCCATATCGTAGAGAGGATACTAAAGATGATCGCCATGACGATCATTAAAAGGCCTAATTTTTGGATAAGGTTTATCCGCTCTGTAATCAATAGATATTGCATGCTGTTTTCTTCTAGTTGTTTGGTGATCAACCGATCAACAGCCCATTTAATGCTGGTATTATAACGTAACACCTCGCCGAAAGACCGGGAATACCCCGCACTGTCCCTGGCTCTTTTGAACCGTACCGCAGAATCGGCTTCCTGCAAAAACAACCTGGTCATCGTTTTTATATTTTTCAGGAGCAAATAGTTTTCGACACTTTCTTCGATGACCTGTAGATTAGTATATCCTGACTCCACTTCCTGGTAATAATGGTAATAGCTACGTAACATGTCCGAGCTGCGCTCGATCAGGAATTTTTCCAAGGAAATTACTATATTATCAACATTTGAACTAAATTCCCTCAATTTTATGGAATTCGCCAAAAGACTGTTTATCCTGGATAGCAGATTGCGTTGACTGTAGTAGCTACAAAAACTTACCGAAGTAAAGATGATAATCATAGTTAAAAATGAAAACATAAATTTGTTGCGAATTGATTGTGTCGGTTGTTTACTCACCTTCCTCACCAGCCCGTTTCTTCATGATGAGTTTACTGAACATTTCATCCACATTGGTCGAATTGACCATAAATATTGGAAGATAATAGTTTTCTTTTTGTGAATGTCCTTCGATTAAACGAAGCAAAGCCAGCAGACCTTGGGTCCCAAGTTCGTAGGGATCATCGGTCAAGACGCCAGAAATAATATTTCGTTTAATATACCTGACAATCTCGGAATTTAGTCCGCTACCAATGATGGTAACCTGTGAGACCCGGTTTAGATCAACAACTACCTTGGCTACACCAAGCGTATCACTAACATCGGAACAGACGATCGCTTGAATCTGCGGATAGTTTTTTAGAATCGTTTGCGCTTGTTCTTCCGCGCTGATGCTCCCCCCCTTCGACCTGATAATCAGATTCAAATTGAGATGGGGATTGCTTTTAATTGCACTTTTGAGGCCACTTAAGTATTGCGTGTAACTATAATCGGAGAAACTTGAGGCGACAAGGACAGCCACTTCAATCCGGGAGGAACTAAGATGAGAAGTAGCATCAATCAGAGCTTTTCCGGTTTTAGATCCTAATTCATAGGCGTTAATCCCAATAAAAGAGTGGTAGTCTTTATTCTCAAACTCATTTGCCAGGGCAATCACCGGAATTCCCTTTCCCGCCGCCTCTTTTATTAATGACAAAAAGCCAGGCTCATTGGGTACAGAAAGAAGAATGCCATCGATCCGCGATAAGATCGCCATTTCTAAGTACCGTTCCAGTTCCTTAATATTCCGAAAACGGAGGTTATAATACTCCAAAGCGACGTTTTCTTTTGCCGCGACTGCTCTTACTCCAGAAAACACATGTTCCCAATAGGCTTCATCTGTTACTCGGGTAATTATCATACAGTGGTATCGATGGTTGGCCAAAGACAAACCGTCAGAACTTTCCGGTATTTCTCCGAAGCCAAAGGCCCAATAGATCGCATAGATTATTACAACCAAAGTTATGAGGAAAATGATTTTTGCTTTCATTCCCACACCTCAAGTTAAACGGGTGAATATATGATATAAATTTGAATAGTAATTTAAAGTTATTTTACTAGTTCTCTTTTAAAGTAATAATCCTTTTGTAATAACCGATATTGGTTGTCATAAAATATGCTGGTTTACCCACACGTCAAAATTGAGTCCCTTAAACACCGATCCGCTGAGCAGAAAGCCCTGTTCCATCTGGAACAGGGCTTTCTCTTTCTCCTCGCTTTTTAACAAAATTCTTTGCCAACAATAAAAACTAAATCAAACTAATCATCTAAGCTAAAACTTCACGCCCATACTAAACCTCACTCCAACACACAATTACCATCCACTTTCGGCGGTTTCTCCTCACCTGGCTTTAATTTTGATCACTTCGTTGTGTGAACGGCAGCCGGCATGCGCGGCTACTTTAATAATATCCGACCAGCGGGTTGTATAACAAGGCGACAACCTTTCCTGCCGCAGCTTCCACTTCCCACCCAACCCCTGGGCCGCCACTTTGATCGTGTCCCGTCCGTATTTCGCGTTGAGCGCATCGACCTCGCGCATCACCGCCGCGTGTTTCGCCCGGTCCACCCGGTCGAAGAGCGAACCTTGAACCCGGCCCTCCGGCCCGATCTCCATCACGATCACCCCGGCCTTTTTATAGCGGTACCCTTTACGGTAGATTGCCTGGAGTGCGGCGGAAGCATAGCGGATGAGCTCAATAGTGCTGTTGGTCGGGACCGGTAACTTACAGACCAGATTCCTTGCGTATTGGGGTTCATGCTGCTTAAAGCCGTTGGTATGGAGAAAAACCATCAGCATTCCGGCACAGGAGTGTTGCTGGCGGAGCTTCTCCCCACAACGGGCTGCGTAAGTGGCCACCGCCTCATTGATCGGTGCCAGCTCGGTTTGCTCCTCCCCAAACGAACGGGACGTACAGATTACTTTCTTTGCCGGTGGGATCAGTTCCATCTCCAAACAGGCGGTTCCGGCCAGTTCTTTTTTGATTCGAAGTCCGACTACGGTCATTTTTTTACGGACCCAATCATCATCCAACTGCAGGAAATCCCAAGCCGTATAGACCTGGATTGAATTGAGCAGCTTCGTATATTGTCTTCCAATCCCCCAGACTTCCCCAACGTCCAAGTCTTTCAAAGCTTCCGCAATTTTCCTCGGATGGTCTAAGACGCAAACCCCCTTTTGCGCCGGGGTTTTTTTAGCCCGGTGGTTGGCAACTTTCGCCAGCACCTTAGTGGGTGCCACCCCGACACTGACCGGGATACCAGTATGGCACCGGACCGTCTGCCGGATGGTCCGGGCGTACTCCACCCAGTCCACGGGTAAACCGGTTAAGTTTAAAAAGGCTTCGTCAATGGAGTAAACCTCCAGCTCCGGTGTGAACCGGGCCAGCGTCCGCATGACCCGGTGGGATAGATCGCCGTAGAGCACATAATTGGAAGAGAAAACCGTGACCCGGTTACGCTCGAGAAAAGCAGTAATTTTAAACGCCGGTTCACCCATTTTGATCCCTAACTGCTTTGCTTCCTCGGAACGGGAGATAATGCAGCCATCGTTATTACTGAGAACCACCACCGGCTGGCCATTGAGATCGGGCCGGAAGACCCGCTCGCACGAGACGTAAAAATTGTTACAGTCCACCAAGGCAAACATCAGTAGACCTTCTTTATAACATAGGTAACGATGCCCCACACGGCAAAATCGCTCCCTTCGCGCACCAGGATTGGTTTGTATTTCGGGTTGGCCGGCATCAGGTACAGACTTTCCCCTTTTCTTCGCAAGCGCTTTAAGGTAAACTCCCCGTCGAGATAGCAGACGGCCAGCGCATTGTGGCGGTAGGGCACTGCTTTGTCGATCACTAATAGATCCCCATCCTCCACGCCCGCATCCGTCATGGAATTCCCCTGCACCGTCCCGTAAAAAGTGGCACTGGGGTTCTTAATCAATACTTCGTTAAGATCAAGAACTGCTTCCAAATAATCGGCGGCCGGAGACGGAAAACCGGCTGAGATCTGACCGACAGCCGGTAAAGCCAGCCCCAAACTTTGGGCGGGATAAAAAAGTTTAATGCTCATGGTGGCTTGCCCTTCCTTTACGAACATATGTTCGGGTCTCTACTTATATTATATGC
>JAAZDX010000068.1 GCA_012512605.1 Bacillota bacterium | reverse complement strand
GAACCGGTTGCCGGATGCCCTCTTTGTGGTTGATCCGCGGAAAGAACGGATCGCCATTGCGGAGGCGCGGAAGTTGAACATTCCGATTGTGGCGATTGTCGATACCAACTGTGATCCGGATGAGATTGATTACGTGATCCCCGGTAATGATGATGCCATTCGGGCTGTACGGCTGCTTTCGGCGACCATTGCCGACGCGGTGCTTGAGGGCCGTCAGGGCGAACAGTTCTCCGAAGGTGAACCCGCCGATGAAGGGGCCGATGCGGCAGCGGAAGAGGAAACACCGGTGGAAGCTGTTGAAGAGGACGCCCAAACCGAAGAAGAACCGGTTTCGGCTGACAATTAACAAAAGGGGTGAGCGGCGGGGTTATAAAGCCTTCCCTCACCCTTTTTTCAAACTAATTTGTTCGTCGGCTTCTCTACCGTGCAATTAGCCTTTCTTGTTTACCGTCAACGATGATCATGAATGGGGATAATAGAGTGGAGAAGACCGCACGGCGACTAAAAAACCCGAGAAAGGAAGGGATATGATGGAAATCACCGCTTCAATGGTGAAAGAGCTTCGGGAAAGGACCGGAGCCGGGATTATGGACTGTAAACGTGCGCTGAAAGAAAACAACGCTGATCTAGAAAAAGCCGTCGAGTATTTACGTGAAAAAGGATTGGCTTCTGCCGCGAAGAAGGCGGGTCGGGTTGCCGCGGACGGCTTGGTTGGTGCCTTTGTTAATGCGGACCGGACCAACGGCGTATTAGTGGAAGTCAACTGCGAAACCGACTTTGTGGCAAAAACAGAGGATTTTCACAGTTTTGTCCAGGAACTGGCTGAGCATATCGCACAGCAGGCACCCAAATCGGTTTCGTCGGAGGACGAAGGAGCACAAGCCCCTTACTTACTGGATCAACCCTTTAAAGACCAGCAGACGGTGGGTGAATATGTTACTGGGCTTGTGGCCAAGACGGGTGAAAAGGTGACAATTCGGCGTTTTGCCCACTACCAGACGGATGAGAACGGCTTCGTCCAGGAGTATATCCACATGAACGGCAAGATCGGGGTGTTGATCGAATTAGCCGTGAGCGATGCTAACCTCAAAGCCAAGGAGGATCTGGCGACTTTAGCGAAGGATCTGGCAATGCAGGTTGCAGCAGCTAAACCCGAGTATATCCGCCGTGAAGACGTGCCGGAGTCATTCATCGAATCGGAGAAAAAGATCTACATTGCCCAAGCGATGAACGAAGGAAAACCGGAGCACATAGCCGAAAAAATTACCCTCGGCCGGTTAAATAAAATGTATAAAGAGATCTGCTTGGAAGAGCAACTATTTGTCAAAGATCCTGAGCAGACGGTTGCTGCATTGGTGGACGAGACCGGGAAAAAACTTGGCGGCGAGATTAAAATTGTCCGCTTTGCCCGTTACGAAAAGGGTGAAGGGATTGATAAAAAGGCGGATGATTTTGCGGCTGAGGTTATGTCCCAGATTAAGGATTAGGGGACACCGTTGGTGTTCCCTTTTTTGCAGGAATTT
>JAAZDX010000067.1 GCA_012512605.1 Bacillota bacterium | reverse complement strand
GATGGTGGAGGATGTGATCCTCAGTGTTAACGACCGTGCAAAGGTGACGTTCTTCGGTAAACTGAACGGAACGGTGCCAACGGTCAGTGAGGTTTATGACCGGATCAGGTCATTGCTGCCGGAAGGAGGAGAAGGATGAAGAAGGTCTTTGCATACCCCCGCGCGTTGTCCCCAAAACGCACCCATTACTGTCCAGGCTGTACCCACGGGATTATCCACCGCTTGGTGGCGGAAGCCATTGATGATTTAGGGATTCAGGAGCGGACAGTTGGAATTGCCCCGGTGGGCTGCGCGGTTTTGGCTTACGAGTACTTTGATGTTGATTTTCAGGAAGCGGCCCATGGCCGGGCACCGGCTGTGGCGACCGGTGTGAAACGGGTTCACCCTGACGCCATCGTCTTTTCCTATCAAGGCGATGGGGACCTGGCTTCGATTGGGATGGCTGAGATCATCCATGCCGCGACCCGGGGTGAGAATATTACGGTGATCTTTGTCAATAACACTGTCTATGGGATGACCGGCGGCCAGATGGCACCGACGACCCTTCCAGGACAGAAGACAACCACTTCCCCTTACGGACGGGATACGGCGACCGTTGGTTATCCGATCCGGGTCTGTGAACTTTTAGCAACTTTGGATGGTCCAGCTTATCTAGAACGGGTCAGCGTCCACGATCCGCAGCATATCATCAAGGCGGGACGGGCGATCCGGAAGGCCTTTGCCCTGCAGGTGGCTGGCAAAGGCTTTTCCCTGGTGGAAGTCTTGTCTTCCTGCCCGACAAACTGGGGCATGACGCCAGCCCAATCGCTTAATCATATTAAGGAAGCGCTTGTCCCCTATTATCCATTGGGCGTGTACCGCGCTCCGGAGGAGGTGACTGGGGATGACGCATGAGATCGTCTGTGCCGGGTTTGGCGGACAGGGCGTCATGTTGATCGGACAGTTGCTGGCCTACGGGGGGATGCTGGAAGGGAAAGAGGTGACCTGGTTTCCGTCCTACGGGCCAGAGATGCGGGGTGGTACCGCCAATTGTTCGGTGGTCATCTCCGACCAGCCGGTTGGCTCGCCGATCGTCGCCGAACCCGATGGTTTAATTGCGATGAATGGTCCTTCGCTTGCGCGGTTCAAAGCAGCCGTGAAACCCGGAGGTGTGATCGTATACAACTCTTCACTGATCACCGATGTCCCGGAACTTCCCGGCGTTAAGGTTTGTGCCGTACCCGCCAATGAGTTGGCCCGGGAGCTGGGGAACGACAAAATCGGCAATATGGTGGTATTAGGGGCCTTTTTAGGTCTTACGAAAGCGGTTGCGGTGTCTAGCATCGATACCGCCTTGCAACAAGTCTTACCCGCTCGGCGGCACCATTTAATCCCCTTGAATAGCGCTGCTTTGCGTAAAGGTTTCAGTTTAGCCGAAGCATAGAGGCTTAAAGGAAAGGCAGTAGTGCGTATGCACTACTGCCTTTTTCAATTACACATAATTCTTTCCCGGTTTAGGAATAATATGCCTAATCTTTTTGAAGGAGGGCAAGGGATGAAAAAGACAGACAGCGCAAAAACGATGCCGGGAAAGAACGGTTTTTGGTCCGGGCTTTGCCTTGGGGTGTTTTGTTCTCTTTTTCTCGCCACGGTTTTCGTTTATACTTATTTAAGCGTTGGGGGCTTTCGGATTCAATTGGACCGGGACCGGCCGGCGCTCTTTATTCGGGACCAAATCAAAACAGAAGCTTTTACCGAATTCAATCTTTTTCTAGAAAAACTAAAGCTGGAATTGCCGGCCGCGATTAAACGGGCTTTTCAGGTTCCGGAGAGCTTATTCATACCATATGAAGAGGGCGCGGTTAGTCTCCCGCGGGAAATTGGGGCGGCTGCGCGGGAACAATTTCAGCGGTTGGCCGTGGAGACGGTCCTCGATTTTTTGCAGCAGGTCGATTTAACTCCCTATGTTGAAGAAATAGGCCAGGAAGCGCTGGCGAAAGCGCGGAAGGTATTCAATCAAGAGGTGGCCGGGAAAACCTATTACCATGATGCCCATCCCTTGCTGGCTATTCCAGTGCAGGTTTCGACGGAGTAAATGGGCTATTTTGAAAGGAACCCTCGGTGTTGCTATGGATAGAAATCATCGTAATCGCGAAGGCATGTTTCTTTGCCGGATAACACTAAGGTGTTTACTAAAATGTTTTCAGAATCCAAGCGGGAAAATGGTATCTTTGGGCAAATGCAAGGTAATTAAACGTGTGGTTAACGATGTTTAGAATAACGAAAAAGGTGTTGACACGGGCTGTTTCTTCTGCTATTCTTACCAAGAAAGGATTACCTTTAAACTGGTCCCGTGAGGCCGGTAAGGAGTATTCTTATGCTTTAGTCACATAAAGATAAGAACTAAACCTTCCTGCCTTACGGCGGAAGGTTTTTTCATTTGGAGGTGACTGGGGTGGGCAAAGTAAAAGCACAGGTCATGGATGGTGAGAATATACGCCGGGCTTTATACCGATTATCCCATGAGATTACCGAGCGGAATAAAGGGGTCAAGGGTCTGGTCTTGATCGGCATCCGAACGCGGGGAGTCCCGCTGGCCCAGCGGCTAGCAAACCTCATCAACGATCACGAGAAAACCGAGATCCCCGTTGGCACCCTGGATATCACGTTTTACCGGGATGATCTGACCTTAGTCTCACCCCAGCCGGTTGTGCACCGGAGTGACGTACCCTTTGATATTAACGGACAGAAAGTTGTACTGGTTGATGACGTGCTTTATACCGGCCGGACGGTCAGAGCCGCCTTGGACGCTTTAATGGATTTAGGCCGGCCTAGTATGATTCAACTGGCGGTGTTGATCGACCGGGGACACCGCGAACTTCCAATCCGCGCCGACTATATCGGGAAAAATGTCCCAACGTCGCAACGGGAAGTGATTCAGGTAAAATTAAAAGAGACCGACGGTGAAGACCGGGTTGTAATTGAAGAATTGGAGAGAGAGTAGAGGATAACCGACTTTAAATTGATCCAGTGAGGTCAATAAGGAGGAGAGGTAAAACTACCCCTGATTGGCCTTGAATCAGGGGTTTTTGGTGCAATCCTAAAAAAAGTATAGGGTAATCCGGCGGGAGCTGAAGAAGATAGAATCTGAAAAAACGGAGGGATCGGTTTGGAAAATAATTTTGGGGTAACAGAAAAGCCAACGCTCAGCAGGTGGATTCCGCTCAGTCTGCAACATGTCTTCGCCATGTTTGGCGCGACGGTTTTGGTTCCGTTCTTGGTCACGCTTAATACTCCGGAACATACCGTAATGTTGACTTCAACCGCGCTCTTTACTTCCGGAATCGGGACCTTACTTTACATCCTAATCACACAAGGAAAGGTTCCCGCTTATCTCGGATCGTCATTTGCTTTTATTGCCCCTTTAATCTCGGTTTCGACGGTTTATGGTTTTCCCTACGCCATGGGCGGCACCTTCTTTGTAGGCTTAATATATGTGGCGTTTGCCTTAATCATCAAGTTTTTTGGTTTGCAGTGGTTGGACAAACTTTTACCACCGGTTGTGATCGGGTCAATTATCGTGACGATCGGTCTAAATTTGGCGCCGACCGCCATGGACATGGCGATGAATGGGTCGGGGGACACTTACAATCTATACTATGTCTTGGTGGCTACGGTGACTTTGGCCATTGCGATCTTTGCCTCGGTGGTTTTAAAGGGCTTTTTCACGGTAATTCCGGTGTTGATCGGCATTATTGGCGGCTACTTGTTCGCCCTGATTACCGGTTGGATCTTCCCGGAACACGCTTTAATTGACTTTTCGGCGGGGGGGGCCGAACCGTGGTTCGGCTGCCCGAGCCTGGTTAAGCCGAAGTTCGGGGTTGTGCCGATCGCGACCTTTGCCTTGGTTTCCTTGGCGACCATTGCCGAGCATTTAGGGGATACTTTGGTCATCAGTAAAGTGGTTGGTAAAGACTTTTATAAAAACCCGGGTCTGCACCGGACGCTGACCGGTGATGGGCTGGCGACGAGTTTGGCCGCCCTCTTTGGTGGTCCACCCAACACGACCTATGGCGAAAACATCGGCGTCATGGCCATCACTCGAGTTTATAGTGTTTGGGTGATTGGTGGCGCTGCCGTCATTGCCATTCTTCTTTCCTTCGTCACTAAGTTCGGCGTTTTGATTCAGACCATCCCCGTACCGGTGATGGGGGGGATTAGCATGATGCTCTTTGGGATTATTGCCAGTAGCGGTATTCGCACCTTGGTGGAGAGTGGGATTGACTACAGTGACAAAAGGAACCTAATTATCTCTTCCGTTATTCTCGTAATCGGGATCGGCGGCGGCAAGCTCTTCTTCCCCCTGAGTGACGAGTTGAACTTTAACCTCGAAGGGATTGCTTTAGCGGCTTTGGTGGGGATCATCCTCAATCTCCTTTTACCGAAATCCTTGGACCAAGCAGAGGAGGATCCTTCCGCAGAGGCCGAACGGGAGGGCAATGCCAGCAGCTAAGAAGTGGCAACAAAAAGTTGAATTGACAAAAAAAGCGGTCGTTACCGACCGCTTTTTTTATCACTATTGGTTTCGTTTATTACTTAATCCCCGCCCAGCGATGGATTTCATCGGCGACCTTCGACAAAGGCACTTGTTTAACCGCTGCCTTGTATTCCCATGCTTTCTGGGGCATGCCGTAAATGACCGAAGTCTTTTCGTCCTGGCAGATGGTGTATGCTCCTTTATCCCGCATCGCTTTTAATCCGGCTGCGCCATCGTCGCCCATCCCGGTAAGAATGATCCCCATGGCGTTAACATGGGCCACTTGCGCGACGGAGAAGAGCGTGTGATCGATCGAGGGGTTATAAATCGAGTCTTTTAATTTCGGACCGAGTTTGGCCAGGTATTTGGCCCCGCTTTTTTGAATGGTGAGAGAGCGGTCCCCCGGAACGACCAGCGCCAAGCCAGAAGTGATTTGTTCACCATCTTCCGCTTCTTTAACGCGGATGCGCGTGCTTTGGTTTAGAGAATTAGCAAACGACGACGTAAACATGGCAGGTAGGTGTTGGATAATCAGCAAGCCGGGGACATCCGGGTGCAATTGCTTGCAGACCTCGGTTAAAGCAACTGTTCCTCCGGTTGATGCGCCGATCGCAATGATTTTATCGGTCGTTATCTTTAGCCCTTCACTCTTTGGCAAGAGGGTGGGGGAGTCTGACAGTTCCGCCACCAAAGGGGAACGTAATAAACTGGCCTGTGCAGCTGTTCTGATCTTTCTGATGATCTCCGCTTTGATTTTCTCCATTCCGCTGAGCATACCTAAGGTGGGTTTGGCGACAACGTCAACCGCCCCTAAAGAAAGGGCTTGGACGGCGAGGTTACTGTTGGCTTGCGTCCAAGAGCTGATCATAATTACTGGTAGGGGGTGGAACTTCATCAGATAGCGGAGAAAATCCAGCCCGTCCATGTTTGGCATCTCCACATCGAGTGTAACAACATCCACTTCTGTTTTTTTAAGGATTGGGATGGCTTTGAGGGGATCCGCTGCGGTCGCCACGACTTCCAGATCCTCTGTATGGTTTATAATATCCTTTAGATACTGACGGATAAAGGCCGAATCATCAACCACAAGAACTCGGATCCGTGGTTTTTTCTTCATGAGAATACCTACCTTTTTTTGTATATTGATTTTCCCAGCGAAAGCCAGCGGTGGTCAGAAGTAGTGTCGATCGATTCGGAGTGGCCGAGAAAAAGATACCCACCTGGGTGTAGACGATAATTAAAGTAGTCGACGATTTGCAGACGGGCTTCTTTTGATAGATAAATAAAGACATTCCGACAGAAAATGATATCCAGACGGATATGGGGCGGGAGTGACTTATTGTCCAACAAATTGGCCGTACGAAAAAGAACAGCCCTTCTTAGTTCAGGAATGACCCGGACGTGGTCGGGCTTGTCTTGATCGGGACGAAAATACTTTGCACGCCAGTGGGCGGGCACGGACTTTAATTTTTCCCGGGGGAAGCTGCCTGTGCTGCCGATCTTTAACTGCTCTACACTGATATCGGTGGCTAACACCTTGATATCCCAGTTTTTACCGAGGGTTTCGTGGCAGGTGATGGCAATGCTATATGCTTCTTCCCCGGAGGAGCTCCCGGCGGACCAGCACCGGATCTTTTTGGGGCCTTTTTTTTCGGTGGAAAAACGGGGCAGGAGGGTTCTGGCTAAATATTCGAACTGGACCGGTTCACGGAAGAAAGAAGTTACATTCGTGGTCAGGAGTTCACAGAGGATATAGCGTTCCCCCGCATCTTGTTCTAAGTGGGCAAGGTATGTTTGGTAATTATCAATCCCCAGCTTAAGAAGGCGTTTATTCAAACGGCTTTCAATCAAATACTTCTTTTGGGAACCATAATTAAACCCCAGTGTTTCATTGATAATACGGCAAATTTCCTCAATCTCCTGGTTGGTAGGAGGCAAAATTGGTTTGTTCCGCATGGAGATCCCCCGTGAAATAATAATTAGTCGATTTTCAGTAATTCATGCGCAATTAGCTGGTGGTTGAGGATGAGTCCGATCTGACCGCTGCCAAGAAGAGCAGCGCCGGCAATTTGGTTGACTTCACCCATGGCTTTATTGATTGGTTTAATCATAATATCTTCCAGTCCAATCAGTTCTTCGACGATGAAACCGACATGACCACGACCGCTGTTGATGATCACGACAGGAATGCGCTTCTTATCCTGCACAAAGGGGAAACGGAAATGCTTCCCTAAATCAACTAACGGAATCGTCTCGGGATAACGGTAATAGATCAGTTGGTCGCCGACCGTGTGAATCTCCTCTTCTTTAATGACAATACTTTGTACCACGTCGGTCACCGGGATACCGAAGATTTGGCCGCCGACTTTAACCATGAACGATTGGATAATGGCTAAAGTTAAAGGTACTCTAAGCAAAAAAGTCGTCCCGCGGCCCGGTTCGGTTTGTACATCGATATCGCCTTGCAGTTTCTTAAGGTTGGTCTTGACCACGTCCATGCCAACGCCCCGTCCCGAAATCTCGTTGACCTGCATGGTGGTGGAAAATCCGGGCGCAAAGATGAAACGGATCAGTTCATCGTTGCTTAGATTGTTTCCTTCGGTGATCAATCCGGTGGCGAGTGCCTTTTCTTTAATCTTTTCCAAGTTAAGCCCCCGTCCGTCATCGGTGATACTGATGACAATGTGACTACCTTCTTGGCGGGCACCGAGGGTAATATGGCCGGTCGGATCTTTACCCAACTTTTTCCGGGTCTCTATATCTTCAAGTCCATGGTCAACCGCGTTCCGGAGGAGATGGGTTAAAGCATCAATTAACTCCTCGGCGATCTGTTTATCGATCTCCGTATCTTCTCCGACAAAATGCAGTTCAACCTTTTTCCCCAGTTGTTTTGTGATGTCCCGGACAATTTTGGGGAAACGGGAAAAAAGCTGACGAACAGGGATCATCCTTAGATCCATCGCCCCAATTTGGAGGGTTGAAACGGTTTGTTCGAGTTCCTGGACGATTTTGGACAACTGTTCCCAGGTTGGTTTCCCTTGATAGCCGTTTTGATAAAGGTGGGAGAGGCCGGTTTTGATGGTTAGTAGTGTCCCAAGTTGATTTATTACATTATCGATGCGTTCGGATTTTACGCTGATGGTCTGACAGGCCAACTGGTTGTCGCCAGCGGTTAGGTCAATTCCTTTCTGATCGTCATTTCGGTATTGCCATTTGCGAATGATGATCTCTTGAACCCCATCATTTAGGGGGTAATTAAGGATTGATTGTTCTTCCTCTGATGTTAACTGTTCTTCGGTGAACAGGACGACCCGAAAGGAGGCATAGTTCTCTTCTGGAATTAACTCTTCATTTGGCGCTGTGGCCAGAACATTGCCAAGGGTGCGCACAAACCGGAGAAAGATGACCGCCGAAACACTCCGCATCTTCGCTTCGGGCGTAAATTTAACGTTGATCTCGTAGACGCTTTTTCCCTCTTCTTGCCACGAATTGACCTTTGCTTTTTCTTCATCACTAAGGATCAGCGCGGGTACCGGTTGCCGGGTTGATTCGTGCGCGGAGGATTCTTTGCGGGCGAGCGCGGCTAGCCTTCCCAACCATTTTTCGCCATCAAAAGAAGTAGTCAGGACATTCTTTGTCAAATAATCACTGAACTCATCGGTAAAGGAGAGCAACAGGTCAACCGCTTCGCTGTCCAAAGCATACTGCCCGTTACGGACTGCGGAGAAAAGGTTTTCAATTTCGTGCATAACTTCTGTTACTTCTGTTAGTCCAATTAACCCGGAGGATCCTTTTATATTATGGGCAAGACGAAAAATCTCGTCTATAAACTCCGTTTGACGATCAGTATTATCTTCGATTTGGAGCAGAATCAGAACCAATCGTTCAATTTGTTCGCTGGTTTCTGCGATGAAAGTCGCTAAAAGTTCGCTATCGATAAAATTACTGTCTTTATGGTCAGTCATCTTTGCTCAACCCCTTAAATAACCCTTTCTTCCGGAACTTAGAACGGCCAGACTGGTTAAACAATCGGCCGTTCAGCTGTTTGTAAACGGTATTTTTAGGTGACGGACGGGTTGGTTTCGGCTATGATCTGTTCCAACTGTTCTTGACTGCTAATGGACATGATCTTGTCTAGATCAAGAATCATTATTAACCGGTTACCCAGTTTCCCCATGGCTTTGAGGTATTGTGTTTCAGGACGGGCGGAGAGTTCCGGGGTGACTTGGATCTGTTCGCCAGGGATATTAAGAATATCGGAGACCTGATCAACAGTGAGTCCGATGATCTTCCCGTTCATCTCAATAACGATAATTACACTGAACTCATTGTCAGTTCGAGCGGGGAGGCCGAATCTTTTCCGCAGGCAGATGGCGGGGATCACGTCACCGCGGAAGTTGATGACGCCTTCCACAAAGTCTGGAGTATGGGGAATTTTGGTTGGTGCGACATGTCTGATAATTTCCTGGACGCGGAGCACATCCAGACCATACTCTTCATCACCGACGGAAAAGATAATCAGCTGTTCCTCCGCTTCGGAACTGGTGAATTGTAAGTTTAAGATATCCATGGTGTTATCTGTTCTGACCAAGGTGTACACCCCCAATTAAAAATGTTCTATACTATCTTCCTTAAAAGATTTCTGTCTTTGCGCTGTTCTGAACGACGGTAACTGCTCGGAGGAGTCGCTGGACGCTGCTTCGGATTGTTCCTTTTCAAGTTGAAAGAAGTCTACTTGCTTGTGCAGAGTTTCGGCCTCCGCGTACAGCGCTTCACAGGAGGAGGTTAACTCTTCAACCATTGCCGCATTTTCTTGGGTTACCTGGTTCAATTGCTCAATCGAAGCCTGAATTTGTTGGGAAGAGCTAGATTGTTCACGGATGGCGGCTGCTACTTCCATGATGACGTCGGAGGTCCGCTTGCTGTTGATCACAATCTGTTCGAGCATTTCCGAGGAACTATTGACTAATTCATTTCCGATCTGAACCCGGTTGACGCTTTCATTAATGAGCTGTTCAATTTCTTTTGCCGATTCGGCGGTCCGGCCAGCCAAATTTCTGACTTCGGCTGCTACAACCGCAAACCCGCGGCCTTGCTCCCCAGCGCGGGCCGCTTCGACCGCGGCGTTCAGCGCCAAGAGGTTGGTTTGGAAAGCAATGTCGTTCACGACTTTAATGATCTCGGCAATCTG
>JAAZDX010000066.1 GCA_012512605.1 Bacillota bacterium | reverse complement strand
TCTTTATTCTGATCATGCGTGGAACCCCTTTAATTTTACAACTAATCTTTTTCTACTTTGCCCCCTCCGCTATTTTACCGGAAGGGCTGCGCTTCACCCTCCCCCGTTTCACCGCGGCCGTACTCGCTTTTTCACTTAACTATGCCGCCTATTTTGCCGAGATTTACCGCGGCGGAATCGAATCGATCCCCCAAGGCCAGTACGAAGCAGCGGCTGTTTTGGGCTTTACGAAAAGCCAGACCTTTTTCCGGATCATCCTACCCCAAGTAATCAAGCGGATTCTGCCCCCCGTCAGCAATGAAGTGATTACCCTCGTCAAAGACAGTGCTTTGATCACAGTGCTTGGCATCTCCGAGCTTTTCCGGGTCGCGAGAAATGAGGCTAACCGCCTCTTTTCCACCACTCCGCTCTTTATCGCCGGTCTTTTTTATCTCTTTATGAACTGGATCGTGACTAAAGGTTTTGATGCCGCTGAAAAGAAAATGAGTTATTACCGGTAGTTGTCCTAGTCGTCTGTGCTGGTTAGTTACCAAATCGCCCACGCCAGTCCTACTAATTTCACGAAGTTAAAACCAAAGCGGAGTATGGCGATACCGTTACGTAAGATGGTAAACACAAAGCCGGGTGGGCAGCAAGCCCCAAAGGCGTACCGAAATAAGAGGAGCTGAACCCATGGAAATCCTTAAAGTGGAAAACCTCCATAAAAGTTTTGTCGGCACTGAAGATGTGGTGACCGGAGTGTCGTTCCAGATTAACGAAGGCGAGGTCGTCGCCCTGATCGGACCTTCCGGTTCGGGAAAAAGCACCCTCCTGCGTTGCCTCACCCTCCTGGAGAAGATCGATCAAGGGTCGATCTCCGTCGCCGGTGAACCCATGGTGACTACATCGCCCACGGGCAAGGTCACCTATGCTCCCGACGCCGCGTTAAGAAAGATCCGTTTACGCCTGGGTATGGTCTTCCAGAATTTTAATCTTTTTCCCCATTTTTCTGTGCTCCGGAATATTACGGAAGCGCCAATCCGCGTGGCCGGAATGGCCCCCGCCGAAGCGGACGCCATCGCCCGCCAGTTGTTGGCGAAGATTGGCCTTTCCGACAAGGCTGATGCCTATCCCTACCAGCTTTCGGGCGGCCAATGCCAGCGGGTAGCGATCGCGCGGGCTTTGGCCATGAAACCGGATATTCTTTTCTTTGATGAGCCCACCTCGGCACTGGATCCGGAGTTAACCGGCGAAGTACTCAAAGTAATCCGGAATTTAGCCGCGGAACAGATGACGATGATGGTGGTCACCCACGAAATGGCCTTCGCCCGTGAAGTGGCTGACCGGGTCATCTTTATGGATAAGGGGCAAATTGTGGAAGAAGGGTCCCCCGAAACCCTCTTCGGCAAACCGGCTAATGAACGGACCAAAACCTTCCTGGGTAATTATAACTTGAACTCTGGATCTTAGTCCCTTATGCCAATCTTTTTGCCAAGCATAGCAGTTAGACAGCCTTGTTTAGCTGCTTTTTGTTTTCCTTTCCCACCAAAAAGGGATACGCCCGCCCCGTGCCGACCGGATAACGATTGTCGGAAACACTACACCAAAAGAAATAACAACAGAAATCAAAACAAAGGAGATACAGGTATGGAGAAGGACTTTTCCCCGGTCTTCCAAAAGATCAATGCGTTGCTGGCCCAGAAACCCCGTGTTTTAGTAGCCATCGACGGAAACAGCGGCGCAGGGAAAACCAGCCTCGCTACGAAGCTTTCGCGTTTTTATGACTGTAACCTTTTTCATATGGATGATTTCTTTCTCCCCCCGGAACTGGAGACTGAAGCCCGTTTAAGCGAAATCGGAGGAAATGTGGATTATCTTCGTTTAAAAGAAGAAGTAATCAGCGGCCTCCAACATAACCAGCCCTTTCAATACCGGACTTATAGCTGTCGTGAGCAGGCCTTTACCCAATGGGTCACCGTTAACCCAAAACAACTAAATATTATCGAAGGGGTTTATAGTCTCCACCCGACCCTAATTAACCATTATGACTTAAAAATCTTTTTGCGGGTGGAACCCGTAGAGCAAAGCAGGCGGATTCTAGAAAGGAACGGACCCGAAATGCACCGCCGTTTTCTTAACGAATGGATTCCCCTGGAAAACCGGTATTTCCAAGCGTTGGCCAT
>JAAZDX010000065.1 GCA_012512605.1 Bacillota bacterium | reverse complement strand
GTCCGGCGGCAGGAGCGAGACGAATTCTTTAAAGGCCTGGCCTACCGCTTCGGAGGTGGGGAAGACATCCGGATGATCCCAGTCCACATTGGTTACGATGGCATATTTTGGGGAAAGATGCAGAAAGGAGCGGCGGAACTCACAAGCTTCGACCACAATAAAAGGGCTTTTCCCCGTCCGGTGGTTCCCCTGCAGCTCCAGCATTTCCCCGCCCACTTCCACTGTGGGATCTTTCCCGCCCCTAATGAGTAATAAGGAAATCATCGCCGTAGTTGTTGTTTTCCCGTGGGTTCCGGCAACGGCAATACCCTTTCCTTTTTCTTCCATCAAAACACCGAGAAGCTCTGCCCCTTCATAGAGGGGAAGTCCTTTTGCTCTGGCGGCCAGTAATTCCGGGTTTTGCTCACCGACCGCATTCGTATAAATAACCACATCAATATCGTCCGTGATCTGTTCTTTCTGGTGGCCATGGTAGATTTTAACGCCTCTGGCTTCCAACTCCTCAGTATTACGGCTCGACTTCCGGTCCGAACCGGTTACTTTGTAACCGCTTTCCAACATTATCTTTGCTAAGGCGCTAAGGCGCGCGCCCCCAATTCCAATAAAATACAGATGGTCTCCTGGTTTCAACCTGATCCGTCCCTTCTCAGCCAATCCTCTTTTTTTCCACATTTCCTATTCTATGACGATTGACTAAATAAAACAATAGTTCTTTTCGCAAAAAGGTCGATTCTTTCTTTTTTAAACCCGGTTTAAACCGAAACATACCAATCCATTCTCAATAATTATTACTTATTTTATCCATTTTTGTTAAGTTTAATCATTTCCCTGCTTGAAATGGCTACCCGTTTGAACCGGACTTTTGTTTCAAAATAAAAGAAAACCCGGTTTCCCGGGTTTTGCAGTCTTTAATAGTCTTCATTGGAAGAAAATAATTGGTGTTCTTCAACGGTGGTGACCTGCCCTTCACAGACGGGGCAAGTGACCACTTCATCGTCGTCGTCATAACCTAACAGAATCATTGTGCCGCATAAAGGACATTTAACACTTTCTTCCGCATTATCCGCTCTTTCGGTAAGGTGAAGCGGTTGACGGCCGTCTCTACCCATCTTGAGTTCCCCCCTTGCTAATATTGTCCTTTAATGCCTGCTTGAGTATGCATCCAGATTTTTGACACGTGTTTTCACGTGGTGTTCGGAAACACTAAACTTGGGAGGTGGAGCTGTGGCGCGACGTAGTATCGTTTCTGATGAGGTCAAATACGAAATTGCCAAAGAACTTGGTTTCGCTGACCGTATTCAACGATACGGCGACAGTTACGACTACTGCAATCTCACTACCCGGGAAGCTGGTCTCTTAGTGCGCGGTCTAATCGAAAAGGCCGAGCAACTAATGGCCAACCAAAAATAGGGGGATTAGGGGGTGTGACCAACGCCCTCTAATCCGAAAATTCAACCGCTCCGCTCTTCCCTTGAACCGCGAATTTCCGGGACTGAACATAGTTTACCATAAATTCCATTCCTGCCTTGAGCAGGTATTTTTATTTATTACGAGAATTTTAAAGGGCAAACGGGGAAAAGGTCCTTTCGGCCAAACTTGTAAAATTTGTAGAAAGAAACGGAGGAATAATCTTTGCGACGCCTGACCACAAACCAATTGTTCATCAGAAGTCTTCTCTTTTTATTATGTCTCACTTTGTCCAGCGTTTTGTGGGCAAGCCCCGCCCACGGGGCCTCTGAAAATATCACGAAACGCCTCTCCAACTTAGAAAGCCGTTGGGGCCATCTTCAGCTAGGTGGGGAATTCAGCTTGCTCGCCGACTATAAGCAACGGGCCTTTGAAGAATACCGCACACCAGATTTTAAAAACTACCTCAACCTTTATTTAGATGCGCAGATCGACCGTAATTTCTATTTTTATCTTTTGCTTTCCCACTATGATAATTATGGATATCTTAACCAACTTTATGTCAATGAGGCGGCAGTCCGGTACCGGTCATCCCAATTATTGATGGATTTAGGGAAATTCAATTTTACCCTTGATCCGCTTGGTTTGATCGCCGACCATTCAACGGCACCGATTCAAGGTTTCGCCATTCAAACCGGTAATACCGATCTTTATCTCGGTGGCTTTTATTCCCGGCTCTTCCTGAACCCAGCCAGTATCGACGAAGAAAAGATTGCTATTACCAGCGACGACCAGTTCGGATTGCGGATTGCTCTGCCTAAACCTGGCTATATGCTGGGCATGACCTTGGTAACAACCCCGGAAGGCGACCTCAGTGAAACCGCAGTCGGACTTGACTACATTACCAATGTGGCCGGCGGGGCCCTCCAGAGTGAAGTAGCCTGGTATAAACCGGGAGCAGACAGCTTCCAAAGCTATAAACATGATGGCGCCTTCGGGGGCTTGGTTGCATGGAACAAAAACATGGCGGCCACGACTTATACCGTAAACGCCTGGTATTTCGAGAAAGGATTTGCCCCAATCGCATCGGTATTAAACGATAGTTTCCTCGAAAAAGGCGAAATCTACGCCAACAACTCTTACGGGATCGGCGGTGGCTTACAGCATAAAATGGCCAATAACTGGGATGCAACCGTAAAAGCCGGTATCCTGTTTTCCCCGGACCAAACCTTTGCCGGACCCCAGTTGACTTTCTCCGGCCGGCTCCGTAAAGCTTTTTCGATCGCCACCAACCTTGAATTCGGCTTTGATTCCGGTTTTGAAGCGGATGTTAATAAAATTGACCTCCACCGGTACAACCGGTTGTTTGTTGGGTTTAATACCATATTTTAGTTTTGGAGAAAAGGAGGAATCATCTTTGTTCAAGCATAAGTCTTTTCTCATTCTACTCCTCACGCTGGTATTTCTGTTCACAACATCGGCCGTTGCCGTCGCCAACAAGCCCCTGGCGGGTGTAAAGGTTGTGGTTGATGCCGGTCACGGTGGTTGGGATCCGGGGGCGGTCGGTGTTAACGGATTAACGGAAAAACAGGTCAACTTACAGGTCGCCAAAGCACTGCGCAACTGTTTAGTGGAATACGGGGGAGCCGACGTCATCATGACCAGAACCGATGACACCTATGTGTCATTAGCGGCCCGTGTGCAGAAAGCCAATGACAGTTGGGCGGACCGTTTCATCTCCATTCACCATAATGGTTCGGTCAATCCAGCTCATAATGGCACTGCGGTCTATTCGGCTAAAATTGGTAGTGCCGCCAGCCATGACTTGCGAAATAAAGTCCAAAAACGCTTATTACAAATGACCGGCCTCCGCGATCTCGGTGCCAATACCGCAAACTTTTATGTTTTGCGGAACACAAGAATGCCGGCAATTCTTACCGAAGCCTCTTTTATTACCAATCCTAAAGAAGAAGGGAAATTGCGCGATCCCGGTTACCTCTGGCGGGAAGGCTACTATATTTACCGCGGTCTTGTCGACCACATGGGAAAATAATCAGTTTTCAGCAGAATAAGCGCACAGCCTACTTTCGGCAACCACCCCCTTTTTTACGACGGATACCTTACATTATTTAAGTAAGGTATCCGTTTTTATTGGGTTAGCAACTATTTCCTTATTAAGTGAAGAAAACAGACAGGATTTTTCCTTGATTTGTATAATATTTATGTTAACTTTCTCTTTCTTTTGGGGGTGTTTATCTATTATGTCTTGCCTAAAGCGCGTGGGGTTTTCTGTGTTGCTCATCATTGGCCTTTTCTACGGGGGTGGCTGTCTCTCCAAACCTTATCTGCCCGGCCAGGACTTGGGCATCATTCGCTTGCGACTTGAACGGGCAGATACACCCGCAGAACAAGACCAATTTTCCTTAACGTTTCAAGATAAACCCATTAAAAAAGTGGCAATCATTCTCACCAGTAAAAAAACGGTAATTAAAAAGACGGTGGATCCGTACGTTAAAGGCGAAGTGATTACGGTTGATTCCATCTACCCGGGCACTTGGCAGATTGAAGTGAAGTGCTATGACGAAGATGATCAATGGTTCCTTTACGGGGTGGAGACCAGGACGATTCAGCCGGGAGAAAATGTTAACCTTGTAATCATCATTAGCCTGGCACCGGGGGAGGTATCCGTCATGATGGACGTCTCTCTTCTCTGCGCTGCCGGTTATGATGCCTCCCGGGGGAGACTATACGTTTATGAAGATCCGCAAACCAATAAATCTACCATTTTTGATCTAACCTTAGACGGTAACATACTAAAAAATTGTGACCAAATATTGTTACCGCACGGAACCTATAACGCCCTAATCTACATCCCGAATAAATCCAATTATTTTTATGAAAGCGATTATATACATTTTGACGTTCTTTCCGGAGAATTAAATGAAGTTCCTTTAGCGGCCGACGCCAGTTTAATAATCGAAGGTATTATTGACCTCCCCCCTGCTACGCCGGAAAACTTCGAAGTAATACTGGTAGGTGGCAAGCCCCTGCTCTGTTGGGATCCTGTTGGTGATTCCGATCTAGCCGGCTATAATGTTTACCGGACCAACCGGGACGGCAGGTTTGTTTTCCTTGACCAAGTCGATCAAGCAACCCACTGCTACCATGATACCATGGTTAAAATCGAAGATTACGAAGACAACCGTCTGGGTTACGCCGTAAGTAGCTATGACCGAAGGGGTAACAACAGCCTTTGGACCGCCGCTAATTACTGGCCTTTTTAAAAAGTCACCCACACAGTTACATCTGCCAAGCCACTCACGCCAGCAATATTAGTTTCACAAAGTGAATTAATTATAAGCCCTGAATGCCGACAGCTGCTAGTCATTCAAAGCGTTGCCTCTAGCACCGGGAGAAATGCAGACTAGTTTTTTCTCGGTAATATAGCGCAACATTCATCCATCCTAATTAAAAAGGGGCCACCCTTTCCGGGTAGCCCCCTATTAACCCAGCCAATCCTTCCAGTGCCCCGTGTTGTACACGCGCGATCTAGAATTCTTGGTTTTACTGAAGATCTGAACTCCTATTCTTGAGGAGATCCTTCTTTCTCCGCCAAATACTGGTCAATCGCCCGGGCCGCCTTTTTCCCGGCCCCCATGGCCGCGATCACGGTCGCCGCGCCGGTAACAATATCACCACCGGCAAAGACCCCCGGAATACTAGTCATCATCGTCTCCGGGTCGACTTCGATATAACCCCGCTTGTTCAAGTTCAAACCAGCGGTCCCTTGCAAGAGAATAGGGTTGGGTCCCTGGCCAACGGCGACGATCACCGTATCCACAAGCAGCGCTTCCTCCGAATCGGGAATCGGTATGGGTCTTCGGCGTCCGGAAGCGGCCGGTTCCCCGAGGGACATTTTTTGACAGACCATCGCCGTCAGGTTGCCGTTTTCATCTCCCTCCAGGCGTACCGGGTTGGTGAGCAGGCGGAATTCAACCCCTTCCTCTTCGGCGTTTTCAATCTCTTCCAAACGGGCGGGCATCTCTTCACGAGAACGGCGGTAAACAATAGTGACCTTTTCGGCCCCGAGCCGCAAAGCGGTGCGCGCCGAATCCATCGCCACGTTCCCGGCCCCAACCACCGCGACCCGTTTACCGATGCGGATCGGGGTATCGTGTTCCGGAAAGAGATAGGCTTTCATCAAGTTAACCCGGGTTAAAAACTCATTGGCCGAATAGACGCCGTTCAAATTCTCCCCAGGAATCTGGAGAAAATAAGGAAGTCCGGCCCCGGTCCCAATGAATACCGCTTCATAACCGGCGGCAAATAATTCGTCGATCGTAATCGTCTTGCCAATCAAAACGTTGGTCTTAATCTCGACCCCTAGTTTCGTCAAGTTCCCGACTTCGTAGTCGACAATCCCCTTCGGCAGTCTGAATTCGGGGATGCCGTACCGCAAGACCCCGCCCGGCGCATGTAATGATTCAAATAGGGTGACCTTATAGCCCATTAAGGCTAAATCGGCCGCCGCCGTCAGTCCGGCCGGACCGGAACCGACCACCGCCACTTTTCCTTTCACGGCACACGACGGTTCACAAGCGGGTTCCACTGCTTGATTGGCCCGTCCCCAATCGGCACAGTAGCGTTCTAAAGCACCAATTGCCACCGGTTCACCCATCCGCCCCAAAATACACTGCTTTTCACACTGGTTTTACTGGGGACAAACCCGACCACAAATGGCGGGCAGACTATTTTTCTCTTTAATCTTGGCGAGTGCTTCATCCGGCTTTCCTTCGATCAGTAAAGTAATAAACTGCGGAATCTCAATCTCCACTGGACAACCTTGCACACAAAGGGGCTTTTTACAATTCAGACACCGCTTTGCTTCGGCTAGCGCCTGTTCGGCGGTGAAGCCGTGGGCCACTTCATCAAAGTTGGTCCGTCTAATCTCTGGATCCTGTTTCGGCATCTGTTGTCTCATTGTTCTTCGGCCTCCTCCAGTTTGCAACGGTGTAATGCTTCATTTTCCTGTTCCCGGTAATATCTCTGGCGCATCAGGATCTCCTGAAAATCAACGGCGGCACCATCAAAGGTCGGCCCGTCCACACAGCAGAATTTCGTTTCGCCACCGACCGTAACCCGGCAACCTCCGCACATCCCGGTACCGTCAATCATCAACGCATTTAAGCTGACAACAACCGGGACGTTAAACTCGTTGGCCACTTTAACAGCGGATGCCATCATCGGCACGGGTCCCACCGCCACCACTTCATCCACCTTCTCGCGGGCCAGCACATCACGGAGGGGTTCGGTGATGAAACCATGGTGTCCAAAGCTGCCGTCATCGGTGCTGAAGTACATCTCCGCGCTGATTGCGGCCATTTCTTCGGTCATGATCAACATCTCTTTCCGCTGGGCACCAATCAAGCTAATTATCTTGTTCCCGGCTTTATATAGGGCTTTTGCTTTCGGATAAAGCGGGGCAACGCCTAAACCGCCGGCAACACAGACAACGGTACCCAGTTTCTTAATGGGATAGGCTTTCCCTAAAGGCCCTAAGAGATCGACAAAGGAATCACCCGCTTGCATCTGGTTAATCTCACGGGTGCTTTTCCCGATTCCCTGGCAAACGAGGGTGATCGTCCCTTTTTCCCGGTCGAAATCGGCGATTGTTAACGGAATCCGTTCCCCATTTTCGCGGTGGCGCAAAATAATGAAATGTCCCGGTTGCGCTTTTTTTGCGATCAGAGGAGCTTCCACAAGGAATTGCACGATCTCTGGCGCAAGTTGTTTTTTGTCGATTATTACCACTTCGTTCTCCTCCATGTTGTTTATTTGTTAAAATGGAATAAATTTATCATCAATTATTGTAACATTAATCAGCAGTTTTGAAAACCGTTTACAATTCTTCTCCGCACTTAATCCCTCTTCATCAGGGCTTTATCACCTGTTCGTTCCTGCAAGAAGCCCATTTTCATTATAACATTCTGGTTTTGTTTTGCAATGGAAACCACTGCCGCTAAGTTTTGCTTTTTATCATGATCTTTACCGGCAACTATTCGCGTGGATGAGAACAAAAAAAGCGGGAAAATCCCGCTCTTTGTCGTTTAAGCCCAACCGCGCGCCTGGATCGCTTCGGCCAACCGGGCAATGGAATACATATAAGCAGCCATCCGCATCTCAACCCCATACTCCTGGCTCATCTGGTAAATCCGCTCAAAGGCTTCCACCATTTTCATTTCTAGCCGGGTGTTAATCTCATCGGCAGTCCAATAGTAGTTCATAATATTCTGCACCCATTCAAAGTAGGAGACGGTTACACCGCCTGCGTTCGTCAGAATATCGGGAGTTAAAAAGATCCCCCTCTTGGCCAGGATTTCATCGGCTTCCGGAGTGGTTGGTCCGTTGGCAGCTTCGGCCACAATCTTAGCTTTCACCCGCTCGGCATTCTCCAGCGTAATCTGGTTTTCCAACGCGGCTGGAACGAGAATGTCGCATTCTAAAGCCAATAACCCTTCGTTATCAATAGGCTGACAGCCAGGGAAAGTGGTAATGGTCCCATTCTTTGCGCGGTAGGCTAATAGTTCTTCCGGATCAATCCCGTCTTGATTGTAGATCCCACCATCAATCTCCATGATGGCGATGATCTTAACCCCTTCTTTGGCCAAAAACTGGGCAGTGGCACTCCCCACATTCCCAAACCCTTGAATCGCCGCAGTTGCGGTCTTCAGATCAATCCCCAGGCGTTTAGCCATCTCCCGGATAATAATCACACAACCCCGACCGGTCGCTTCGCTCCGGCCTAGGGACCCGCCAGCAATGATCGGTTTTCCGGTGACCACACCCGGATAGGTTATTCCCCCTTTATACTTGCTGAACTCGTCCATCATCCAGGCCATGATCTGTGGATTGGTATTAACATCCGGTGCCGGTATGTCCTGATCCGGACCGATCAGCGGGGAGATCGCTCCGATATAAGCCCGGCTAAGCCGCTCCAGTTCACCACGGGATAAGGTTCGCGGGTCAACGGCAACGCCTCCTTTACCACCACCGTAGGGCAGGCCTAAAACCCCACATTTGAAAGTCATCCACATGGAAAGGGCTTTCACTTCCTCTAACGTCACTTGCGGATGAAAGCGGATACCGCCTTTGGCCGGACCAATCGCGTTATTATGTTGAGCCCGAAAACCCTTAAAAACTCTGACCGAACCATCATCCATCCGGACCGGAAAATTCACTTCCAAAACCCGGGCCGGTTCTCTTAGGATGGCGTGGACATTCGGATCCAGCTTAAGTTTAGCAGCCGCCAAATCAAGTTGCTGTTGCGCCACCGCCAGCGGACTAATCTCCTGCATAACAAATCCCCCTCGTCATTAAGTGTTGGTTTATCATTTAATGATATCTTTTTGTCCGGCATTAAGTCAAGATTATGATTGGTGATTACAAAAAGTATATAGTATACATGCTCGTCGCTGGTCGCTCGTCACTCGTGGCTAGTCGCTCGTTGCTCCTTCGCTCGTTGCTCGTCGCCAGTAAGCATAATTGCCTTTATGCATAAGTTTACAACTGTGACTCCAATTCTCGTGTCACCCGTCGCCCGCGAGTTTAATTTCCTTTGCCCACCCTTACCCAGCCGAACAGAGGGCCGTAGTCTCCCCTGACTTGCATCTCTTGGCACAGCAGTCTTAGCAAAGCAGGGTTGAAAGGGGCGATAAGTATAGTTCTAAGCCCAAAGGGCGCATAATAATAGGAAATAAGGAGGCCAAAATGCTGATCATCTTTGTACGAACCCTCTTCCTCTACCTCGTGGTCGTGATCGTCACCCGTTTAATGGGCAAGCGACAGATCGGTGAGTTACAGCCCTATGAATTTGTCATCACGATCATGATCGCTGATTTAGTCGCCGTGCCGATGCAAGATCGGGGTTTATCCTTGTTCAGCGGTGTAATCCCCGTCCTGACCCTCCTTCTCGTCCAGGTCGTCCTCTCCTATTGGTCGCTCAAAAGTCTAACCTTCCGCCGTATCCTTTGTGGAAAACCCAGTCCGATTATGGAAAAGGGGAAGATCAACTGGGCAGAAATGCGGAGTAACCTTTATCATGTCAATGACCTGCTGGAACAACTCCGTTCCCAAGGTTATTTTAACCTTTCCGAGATCGAATATGCTTTATTGGAAACAAACGGTAGCTTAACGGTTCTCCCTAGGGCCGAAAAACGCCCGGTGACACTGGAAGATCTAAAATTAAAGGCGGTACCGGAAGCTTTACCGCTTTCACTAATCCTCGACGGACAGATTGAAGAGGCCAATCTGGCGCAGGCCCGCCTGACCCGCCAGTGGCTCCAGGAGGAACTCAAAAAACAAGGCGTCACGGATCCACGCACCGTATTAATTGCGATGCTCGATACCCGCGGCCGCTGGTACTGTCAGACCAAACCAACGGCCAGAAAGGAGAAACCGGGATGAAGGTCTTCACCGGTGTCATCATCTTTTTTATTCTTTTTTTTACTTTGGGTTGGTATACGGAAGTGATCATCACCGATCAAGCCGAAATGATCCTCACCGAACTCGAGAGCCTGGCCACTTATGTTAAAAGCGCCGATCCCGAAACAATCAATAACCAACTAGAGGTCATCAACCAGCTCTGGGTCAAAGCGCGTAATTTCTGGGTGCTCCTCATCGATCATCATGATCTAGACGATTTTGAAGTAGCACTGGCACGGACAAAAGCCTTCCTCGACAACAACGTACCGGTCTTGGCCTTAAGTGGTATCGCCGAATTAAAACAGATCATCTACCGCATCCCCGACCAACTGCGCCTAAATTTAGAAAACCTCTTTTAAAACCTGGCCTCCTACTCTACGCCCAAGAGCGCAGTGGCAAACTCGGCGGCGTCAAAACGACGCAAATCATCCGCCTGTTCGCCGATGCCTAGCCAGACAATGGGCAGGCCTAATTCAACCACGATCGCTAATACAATCCCGCCTTTTGCCGTACCGTCAAGCTTGGTTAGGATAATCCCATCGATGCCGATCGCCTCATGAAAGACGCGCGCTTGCTCCAGGGCGTTTTGCCCCGTGGTTGCATCCAAAACTAAAAGATTCACCAGTTTTCTGGGGCCAAGATTCTGCGTGACCACCCGGTGGACCTTTTGCAATTCGGACATCAAATTAACTTTGGTATGCAAACGCCCCGCCGTATCAAAGATGACCACATCGGTCTTACGGGCGTTGGCCGCCGAAATACCGTCAAAGGCCACGGCCCCCGGATCGGCCCCCGCTTGGTGACTAACAAAATCGGCCCCGGTCCGTTTGGCCCAGATCGCCAACTGGTCAATGGCGGCTGCCCGAAAGGTATCCCCCGCCACCAACAGACAGGATTTACCCGCCTCGCGATACTGGGCAGTCAATTTTGCAATGGAAGTAGTCTTGCCGACCCCGTTGACGCCAACCACGAGAACGGCCAAAGGTGAATCGGAATCTAAAACTGCCGGCGGTGGCACCGACAGTAGTTCGGTGGTGATCGTATGGAGGTAACCCAGGACGGCTTGGGTATCATCGACGCGTTCGGCTTTCACCTTCGCCTTCAGTTTCTCCAGCAGAAGCATGGTGGTCTTCATCCCCACATCGGAGGTGATCAGAATCTCTTCCAACTCTTCATAAAACTCGGGACCGATCTTTTTATGAAACTGTACTGCCTCTTCCAATGGGGCCAAAAGTTTCCGGCGGGTCTTATTTAAACTATCTTTTAAACGTGCTACAAAACTTGCGGCCATTCTTCTCCTCCTTAACTAGCCTGTTCCTTTAACTCGAGCGAAATAAGCTTACTGATTCCTTTCTCTTCCATTGTCACGCCGTAGAGGACATCAGCCACTTCCATCGTCCCTCGTCGGTGGGTAATCACGATAAATTGGAGTTCTTTACTAAAGATCCGCAGGAGTTCGGTGAACCGTTGCACATTAGCCCCATCGAGGGTGGCATCGATCTCATCCAAAATACAAAACGGAGAGGGTTTCACCCGGAGAATCGCAAACAGCAGGGCAATCGCCGTCATCGCCCGTTCCCCACCGGAAAGCAGGGATAAATTCTGCAGACGCTTACCGGGTGGTTGCGCCAAAATCTCAATCCC
>JAAZDX010000064.1 GCA_012512605.1 Bacillota bacterium | reverse complement strand
GGTGAAGAAGCCCGGCGCATGATTGGTCGTACCCCCGGCAATATCGTAGCCGTGCGGCCGATGAAGGATGGAGTCATTGCCGATTATGACGTTACCGAGACAATGCTCAAATACTTTATCGAAAAGGTCAGCCCTAAACCAAGACTATTCCGTCCGCAAGTTGTCGTCTGTATCCCTTCCGGAGTCACCAGCGTCGAAAAAAGGGCTGTTTTGGAAGCCGCCATGCAAGCCGGCGCGAAAAACACCTATTTAATTGAGGAGCCGATGGCGGCGGCGGTTGGCGCAGGGATTGATATTTATGAAGCCAGCGGGAACATGGTTGTGGATATGGGTGGCGGCACAACGGATGTGGCCATTATTTCCTTAGGCGGTATCGTGGTCAGCCAGTCGCTGCGGGTTGGCGGTGACTAGTTTGATGAAGCCATTTTTAGATACATTAAAAAGATGTATAATTTAATGATCGGCGAGCGGAGCGCGGAAGAGATCAAGATCCAGATTGGTTCGGCTTATCCTGAAGGAGAAGGCAAAAGCATGGAGATCCGTGGCCGGGATCTAGTGACCGGACTCCCGCGAACGATCACCTTTACTTCTGCCGAGTCATTCCAAGCCATGGCCGAGCCGATCAACAACGTGATCGACGGGATTAAGTCCGTTTTGGAACGAACCCCTCCAGAGCTGGCTTCCGATATTGTGGACAAGGGGATTGTGCTTACTGGCGGTGCGGCTTTACTGGATGGTTTTGAAAAACTATTAAAGGAAGAGACCGGAATACCGATACATTTAGCAGAGGATCCCCTTTCCTGTGTGGTATTGGGAACCGGCAAAATCTTGGAAAACATTGACAAAACCAACTTGATTGTTGGGAGCCGTTCCGTTTAACAATACCATACATATACCGAACCACTGAAAAAGAGGGCAGCGGGGAGACTCACTGCTCTTTTTTAAATTTATGGACAAGGAGGTGATGAAGTGCTCAGAGGACTGTATACGGCAGCCAGCGGCATGAACCATGAACTGAACCGGCAGGATGCGATCGCCAATAACTTAGCCAACATTAATACGTCCGGCTACAAGAAGGATGAGATGATTGGGGCCTCTTTCCATCACGAACTCTACTATGCTCTTGACCGCCGGTCGATCCAACCGATCGGGTTTGCTCCGCTCGGTGTTGAGACGGATGAGGTTTATACCTACTTGGCGACCGGGAATATCCTTACCACCGAAAACCCTTTAGATTTAGCGATTGTTGGTGCCGGCTACTTTGTCGTCGATAATGGGGCCAACCAGGCGCTGACCCGTAACGGCCATTTCACCAGAAACGCCCAAGGGTATTTGGCCACTGACAACGGCGAACTGGTATTGGGTGAAAACGGACCAATCCGTTTGGACGGACCGGTTGAGATCAGCGCCGACGGGATCATCCGGTCAAATGACCAAGTGATCGACAGATTACTGGTGGTGATGCCCGCGGACGAGGCTTTATTGGTGAAAGAGGGGCACAGTCGTTTTATCTTTGATGGCGAATGGACAAGGCTGGAAACGGCCGTTGTGCAGCAGGGTGCCTTGGAAAATTCCAACGTAAACACGATTGAAGAGATGACGAAGATGATCGCTGTAACCAGAGCTTACGAGAGCAACCAAAAGGTGATTGCCGTAGCGGATGGGGTAATGAACAAGATTGCCAATGAGATCGGGCGACTTTAAAAAGGGGGCTGGACCTTATACGGAGGTCCCCTGGACAACCGTTGAACGACCGAGACGGTTGTGAACTTAAAACAGGGAGGTACGGAAGTTGATTAGAGCACTTTGGACTGCTAGTTCGGGGATGAATGCCCAACAGACCAATATCGATATCATCTCGAACAACCTGGCGAATGTGAATACCGTAGGTTATAAAAAATCCCGGGCCCAGTTTCAGGATTTGCTCTACCAAACAATCCGGGCGGCGGGAAGCACGACCGCGCAGGGGAATATGAACCCCACCGGATTGCAAGTCGGCCATGGTACACGGCTGATTTCGACGAGTAAATCCTATGAACAGGGCGATGTGATGCAGACCGGTAATGCCCTTGACCTAATGATTGAGGGCGACGGTTTTTTCCAACTCTTATTACCCGACGGGACCATCGGTTATACCCGGGATGGGAATTTTAAAGTCGATGGTGAAGGGCGGATTGTCAACAACGATGGCTATATCCTCCAACCAGAGATTTGGGTGCCCGAAAATGCCACGGATATTATCATCGGGTCCGATGGTACGGTCAGCGTTATGCTGGCGGGGGAAGAAATGGCCGAAGAGATTGGCCTGATTGAACTGGCGCGCTTTTTGAACCCGGAAGGGTTGATCAATATTGGGCGCAACATTGTGCGTCCCTCTTACGCTTCCGGGGAGATCCAATACGGAACAGCTGGTCGGGATGGTTTTGGGAGCCTCTCCCAGGGTTACCTGGAGATGTCCAATGTGAAAGTGGTGGAAGAGATGGTCAATCTCATCGTCGCCCAGCGGGCTTACGAGGTTAACTCCAAAGCAATCCAGGCGGCCGATGAAATGCTCCAGACCGCAAATAACCTCCGGCGGTAAAATGAAAAAAGCTTGGTTTTTGCTCCTTAGTTTATTCCTCCTGACCGGAATGGTTTCGGTGGGAGCCGCCGAACAACAAGCGCTCATTACGATTCTCCCTGCGGTTGAGGTGGAAGGGGAGGAGCTTGTACTAGGAAAGCTAGCGACGATTGTGGCGGAGCCAAAACTCCGGGAGAAAATAAGCCGGATTAGCCTGGGCCGGGCACCTCGCTTTGGTGAAACCGCCTACCTTTACCGGACGAATGTCGTCTATAGTCTGGACCGTTCGGGACTGGCAGGCACCTATACATTGGAGATGCCAGCGAAAGTCGCGCTGACCAGAGCCAGTCAACTGGTCACGGCAGAGCAGATGCTAGCGGCGATCGAAGCGTTTATTGGAGAGCAGGCCTCTCCCTACTGGACTGCTTGGCGGGTGGAACCGGGGCGACTTCATGAACGGCGTGTTCCCCGGGGCGAACTTGCCTACCGGTTGGAAGGGGATACGACGACGCTCAAACCCGGCTTGAACACCTTTCGTCTGGGGATCATGGTGGACGGAGCGGTTTTTACGACGATTCCCGTGACTGTGCGTTTGACCATTGAGGCGCCGGTTTACGTCAGCACACAACAGCTCAACCGGTACGAAGACCTCACTGCCGACGTTGTTCGCCGGGAGGTGCGGGAGCTGACGACCGGAAACGAATGGTTAGGGGAACTGACCGCCGAGCGCTACCGGGTGACCCGCGATCTTCCGGCGGGACGGGTTCTTTTCGCACGGGATCTGGAAGAAAAGCCCTTGGTGACGAAGGGAAGTATAATTAGGTTGATTCTTCAGTCCGGATCGATTCAGTTGGAACTTCAGGCACAAGCGGAAGCGGATGGCTGGCTGAACCAGGAGATTATCGTGACCAACCTGAGTAGTAACCGTCGGTTAACGGCGACGGTGATCGGACCCGGATTGGTGGAGGTGAAGTTAAAGTGAAACGGATATTCCTCTTTTCTCTGGTGGGAATCCTTCTTCTCGCGGCGGTTAGCGCCGATGCGAGTTCGTTGTGGACAGAGGAAAGCGGTTCCTATTTTATAAAACCGCGGCGTGATTTTCGCGCCGGCGACCTTTTGACAATTGTCATTTCGGAACAGTCTTCGGCAACTTCAAAGACGGGGGTCAATTCCGGTGAAGGCAGTTCAATCGTGATGGGACCGGGCGCTGGCGCCCTGACCGACCTTCTTCCTTACTTGAAGGGCTCCTTCAATACCTCCTATGACGGGGCGACCGGGACGAACAAGACCGGGAGTTTGAAAGCCCAGCTTACGGTGAGAGTGGTTGAGATCGATGCCAACGGGAACTTATGTTTTGAAGGGACGAAAGAGATCATGGTCAATCGAGACCTACAACGGTTGACCTTTACCGGTGTGGTCCGTCCGGAAGATGTGGACCGCAATAATACAGTCCTCTCCACCTATGTTGCCGAAGCGAAGATCGATTACCTGGGTAATGATTATGCGACGCGGAAAGGGCTCTTGACTCGTGCCTTTGAGTGGTTGTTTTAGGTGACGTGAGGTGATTGTTGTGGGACGAAGAAATAAGAAACAGTGTTTATTGGCTTGTTGTCCCATACTGTTGATCATACTTATATTCTTCTTGATGGTAACGGCCGCTTCGGCCCAAGAGACGGGGGGAGTTTCGGTTCGGATTAAGGACGTGGCCCGCCTGGTCGAAGACCGGGCAAACCAGTTGACCGGGTTTGGCTTGGTCGTGGGTTTGAACGGGACCGGTGACGGCAGTCAGGGTTTTGCCTTGGAGATGGTCCTAAACTTCTTAGCCCATCATGGTTTTGCCGTGGACCGCACGAACATCCGGGTTCGGAACGTCGCCGCTGTTGCCTTGTCGGCGACTTTGCCCATGTATAAACAGAATGGGGACGATTTAGAAGTAACCGTCTCTTCCTTGGGTGATGCCAAAAGTCTCCAGGGGGGAATCCTCCTGCAATCGCCCTTAACCGGTGCCGACGGACGGGTTTATGCGGTAGCCCAGGGGCCGGTGGTGGTCGGCGGCTTCACCGCGGAGACCCGACGGGGAAGTAGACAGACGACGAACCAACCAACGGTTGGCTTCGTCCAAGCGATTGTGGAAAACACCGTCCCGGTCCAGTTGGAAATGGTCGATGCTTTACGGTGGGTGCTTGCTAACCCGGATTATTCGACGGCAAACCGGATGGCCCAAGCGATCAACACTTACTTGGGAGCAGAGGTGGCGGTGCCTGAAAGCAAAGCGGAAATCCGGGTGGCCATTCCCGATTCCTACCGGCAGAACCCGGTGGGTTTCGTGGCCCTAATTGAAAACATCCAGATCACCCAAGAGCAGACGGCGCGCGTTGTGGTTAACCCCCGGACCGGAACGATTGTCTTTGATGATAATGTGCGTATTGCTCCGGTTGCCGTCACCAGGGGTAACATTACGGTTCGGATCACGAGCGAGCAAAGGGTGGCCCAGCCGCCCCCCTTGTCCGGTGGCGAAACGGTGGTTACCACCGACGAAAGCTTGGAAGTGGCAGCCGAGCCCGGGTCATTGGTGGCTTTACCTGCCGGTACTTCCCTGGATGAAATTGTCCAGGCCTTAAATGCGGTGGGAGCGACCCCGCAGGATATAATCAACCTGATTATTGCTATTGACCAAGCCGGAGCCTTGTATGGGGTTTTGGAGATCCGCTAACCGAACTTGGAATTGGGGGGAAAAGTGCGATGAAGATCGATCTGCAGACGGCAATGATGAAGACGGCAGCACCGACTAAGCCGCAGCAACCAGCGGTGACCGAAGAGGAGCAGCGTTTAAGGGAAAAGTGCCGCGAATTTGAGGCGATCCTCTTACAAAAGATGGTGGAAGCGATGCAAACCGATACCAACCTTTTCGGCCAGGGTGTCCAGGGTGAATTTTTCGGCGGGATGTTCGCCGAGATCATCGCTAAGGAACTGGCGGAGGATCCAGGCTTGGGCTTGGCGGAAAACATTATCCGGTCTTTACGGGAGCAGAATAGTTAGAATGGTGGCTCGCGTGGACGACTACCGAGAAAATATCCTTGTCGCTCGTCACCCGTCTTGTATTGTGCGCAGGAGTTGATTGGCAAGATCAACACAAGCTCACATTCAATTTCTATTCTTTCACGTGTGCGGACGGTAGACGGTGAACGCAATTATCTAGTTTGGCTTTGAAATTTACGCTACTGGCGTATTGATAAAAGAAGGGCGTGCCCCAAAAAGGGCACGCCTTATTTTTTGCTTTATTGGCCTATGATTGCAGGAGCAAACAGCCAGTCCGCTCTGGTCAGGAAAGACGAGTCCCGCGCCGACCGATGTCGGTCCGGTAGTGGGCACCGTCGAAATGGATGGCTTGAACGGCTTTGTAGGCTTTATCCAGCGCGTCCTGGCGGGTTTTTCCCCAGGCGGTGACGGCTAAAACCCGTCCGCCCGCCGTGACCAAGTCTTCGCCCTGGGCGGTTGTACCGGCATGGAAAACATAAACATCGGCCATAGCTTCGACCTGTTCCAAGCCGGTGATGATCTTCCCGTTGGTATAAGCGCCTGGGTAACCACCGGAAGCCATGACGACACAGACCGTGTGGTTGTCATGCCAGGTGATGGACTGCTTTGCCAGCTTCTGGCCGTTGATGGCCTGGATGATGGGGATGAGGTCACTTTGCAGCCGGGGCAGAATGACCTGGCATTCCGGGTCACCAAACCGGACATTGTACTCTAGGACTTTGGGCCCGGATGCTGTAATCATCAATCCGACATAGAGCACACCCTGGTACACGATGCCTTCCTGGCGTAGCCCATCGATGGTGGGCCGCAGGATCTCCGCTTCAATCTGCTGTTGTAATTCCGGGGTGAGGAGCGGAACGGGCGAATAAGCGCCCATCCCGCCGGTATTGGGGCCGGCGTCATGGTCATAGGCCGCTTTATGGTCTTGGGCTGCGACCATGGGGATGATGGTTGTCCCGTCGGTAAATGCTAGTAAAGTCACTTCTTCGCCGCGTAGATACTCCTCGATGACGAGGCGGTGCCCAGATGCCCCAAATTCTTGGTCGACTAGTATCCGTTGGACCGCTGCTTCCGCTTGGGCTACGGTGGTGGCGACGACTACCCCTTTCCCGGCGGCCAGCCCATCAGCTTTGACCACAATGGGCGCGCCTTTTTCCCGGATGTAAGCGCAGGCTTCGGTGGCGGTGGTAAAGGTCCGACTTTCGGCCGTCGGAATCTGGTATTTCGCCATCAATTGCTTGGCAAAGACTTTACTCGCTTCCAGCTGGGCAGCGGCTTTTGTCGGGCCAAAGATGGCCAGGCCCTCCGCTTGAAACCGATCGACAATCCCGGCAGCGAGGGGTGCTTCCGGTCCGACCACCGTCAAGTCGATCTGGTGATCGCGGGCAAAGGCTACTAACTGTTCGAGATCATCAGCGGCAATCGGAATACATTGGGCCAGGCGGGCGATCCCGGCGTTACCGGGGGCACAGTAAAGCTCACGCACCCGCGGACTCTGCTTAATCTTCCAGGCCAGCGCGTGCTCCCGTCCGCCGCCGCCCACAATTAAAACCCGCATCTTTCTCCTACTTCCTCCGCGCTAAATATTAGTCCTCTTTTGCTTCAGAGTTAATTCGCTTTTTATTTTTATGTGTTATAATGTTTTGTCTCAATCTAAGAAAATACCAGTCTGACGTTTTCCCGGCACAAGAGGGATTGCTGGGAACTATTAAAAATATTTTGTATCGTTGGTATTTGGCGAAATCGTTGCAGAAACGTTTGCGTATGATTTAAGAAAATGGAGAAGCTCCTGATTAATGTTTAAAGTAGCGCGTACCGGTAAACACCATGGCGACGCCCTGTTCATCGCAGGCGGCAACCGAATCCTCGTCCTTAACCGAACCGCCCGGTTGCACAATGGCGGCCACGCCTGCAACGGCAGCAACGTCAACGGTATCCCGGAAGGGGAAGAAAGCATCGGAGGCGAGGACACTGCCCTTTGCC
>JAAZDX010000063.1 GCA_012512605.1 Bacillota bacterium | reverse complement strand
TTCCTGAATGATATCTTCCCGGTCCGCCCCGATCAAAAAATAAGAACGGGCTTTGGCGCGGACAAAATTTTTATATTTATTAATCAGGTATTCCTGCGCACCAATATTACCTTGTCTGGCGGCCTCGACAATTGCTTCATCCATCATGTTATCATATACTTCATAGTTCTTTTGTGGATTGGCCCCCACTAACATCGCCTCCAGACAAAATAAAAGATATAATATGTCTCATTTATCGAACATTATACAACAGGCAATTACAATCGTCAAGGTAATTTGCTTATCTTCACCGTCGTTAGCTGGATTAATTACATAATACAGGGCCGGGTTTTAACTTCTCTCCTGCTCCGCCCGATGTTGACGGCGGCGCAGCACCTCGTACAGTAGGATTCCAGCTGCTACGGAAACATTCAGCGAGGAGACCCGCCCTTGCATGGGAATCCGCAGCAGCAGATCGCATTTCTCCTTAGCCAACCGGGAAAGGCCCCGCCCTTCACTGCCCAGAACCAAGCAGAGCGGTAAAGTCAGATCAAAAGGAGACGTCCACAGATTGTCCCCAGCCTGATCGGCACCGATCACCCAACAACCCTTCGCTTTTAGCTCTTCAATCCCCCGCACCGTATTTTTAACCATCGCCACCGGAAGGTGATTCGCCGCCCCGGCGGATGCCTTCAGCACCGTCGCATTCAAACCGGCGGACCGCCGCTCCGGAAGAATTACACCATGGCCGCCGGCGACTTCCACTGTCCGGATGATGCTTCCCACATTTTGGGGATCCTCCACCCCGTCCAATAACAACAAGATTGGGTTTTCCCCCCGAGTGCGGGCCCGTGCCAACAGGTTGTCCACAGTTACGGTCGCCAGCGGCTCCGCCATTGCCATCACCCCTTGGTGGCGACCACCGTTCGCCAAACGATCGAGCTCTCTTCTTTCACAGTATTCTAACGGGATCCCCCGTTCTTGAACAAGAGCGGCAATCGCGTCCTACTGGGGACCGTGGGCCTTTTCCGCCAAAAACACCTTTTTCAGTTTTCTTCCGGCCTGCAGCGCCTCCCAGACCGGATTACGCCCCGCCAGCCACTCTTCCCGTTCACGCGCCGCCATAATCCACTCCACCTCTTCTTTAGATAACAATAATTAATCTATCATACTTTGGCACCAGAAGGCACCACACAAATCATCAAAGCTAAACCTGACGATCCAAACTAACGTTAATCCAAATCACGGCTCTATTTGTCCATCAAATCTGGCTTAATGCTCTGTGTTAACATCTTCCCTTTTATAAGGCTGGCCACAGGTCATCGCCCCTTCGGAGCATTTCCCCTGGCTCAGGCAAGCCGGGCCCGCTTCCCGAAAGAGCAGAGGGGCAACCTTGAAAACCTCCCGCCGGATTTTCCAGGCCAGTTCCCGGATCTCCCACTGGGCCCGGCGGCAACAACGTAAGCTAAAGAAATGCAAAAGACTCCGGGCGTTCATCGTCATGATCAGTTGCGTTTGGCAGGCGTTTGGCAGTAAATAGCGGGCGTCTTCCTTGGGGATCCCCAGCGCCGTTAGGCGGTTATAACCATCCTGGATCTGCCCGATGATCCGCGCAAACTCTTCCCGCGCCGCCGGGTCGGCCGCCACCGTTGGGGGAACAACCACCGCAAAAGCGGCTTCATTGATGTAACGCTGTGAACGCTGGGAATAGGAAGCAATCCGGTGCCGCACCAACTGATGGCTTAAAGCCCTACTCACGCCAGCAATCGCAAAGGTAAAAACCACGTGCTCAAAGGGGGAAAAAAGGCCGTAGCTTGCAAGTTTACCGATAAATTCCTGCTGTTTATCCGGGGTAAAACCGGACCACACCTCCGCCGCCGCCTGTGGCGCATAGCAGAGCCGCGCCGCCGTGGCGACGACCCGTTCCGGTTCGGGCGTATGACTTAATAACTTTACTTCCATGTTTTCTCCTCCTGTCGCGCTGTTTTCCCCTTCGTTCCAGCCGCGGACGGGGCCTCCCCCTGTTCATTTTTTAAATAATTAAAGCCAGCCGCGATCAGTTCCCACATCCGTTCTTTCCGTCCCGTTAGATAAAGGTACCCGAGGAGGCTCTCCCAGGCCGTACTATAACGGTACGTCACCGCATTGGTGTGGGCGGGAATATGTCCGCACTTTTGGTTCCGCCCCTTGCGGATCAGCTCCTGCTCTTCCTCGGTAAGCTGGGGGGTGATGAAATTTACGATCCGAGCCTGGGCTTCCGCGCGCACATATTTGATGGCTTCCCGGTGTAATTCACCCGTATTGTGGTAAGCCGGATCCCGCACCAGTTGTTCGCGGACATAAACCTCGTAGAGAGCATCTCCCAAGTAGGCCCAATGGGCCGGGGATAATTCATCTGCTTTTGGCAACTGACAACTTCCTTCCTGCACAACTTCCTTTTGTTAACCGTTTTTCCCTTAAAAAATTTCCACCGCACCATAAACTCCGTCGTACCCGGGGGTAACTTTAAGCAAACCCTGGCGCACCCGGCGGACCCCTTCGGCCACCCGCGCCCCGGCAGTCTCCGCCAAGGCGGAAATGGAAACCTCCCGGAGAATGCTTAATTCCGGGCCGTGGGACGCAAGCAGCTGATCATAGCAGCGCTGCACTTTTTTCGTCCCTTCCCCCACCCGCTCTGCTTCGGCAATAATCTTGGTTAAGGACAATAACCGCTGTGCCGGTCGGGCCGTAGGGGGTTGTCCTTCCTCTGCCCGGTCGGCCAAAGCCGTGACCCGGTGGAGCACGCCGACGGTAACCCGGCGACCACAGACCGGACATTTCCCCCCGGCACCCATCGTCTGCTGGGGAGACCACTGCACCCCGCAAGCCCGGTGCCCATCCCAATGGTACTTTCCTTCTTCGGGAAAAAACTCAACCGTCCCTAACAAACCAGTAAATGGCCTGCGGAGCGCCTGCCGCAAACCAGAAAAGGAAAGTTCGGTCGCGAAAAGAGTTGCTTCCCGGGCCAACTTAACTGGCGAATGGGCGTCGGAGTTGGAGACAAGGGCGTAATCATCAAGGATACTTAGCTTACGGTTCATCGCCGGGTCGGAGGATAACCCGGTCTCCACGGCATGGATTTCGCCGGTTAAGTCCTCGTAACATTCTTCCAAGCTGCTAAAGCCAGTATTCATCCCAAACACCGAATAATGGGGCGTCCAAATATGGGCTGGGATCAACACCGCCTGGGGGGCGACCTCCAAAACAATAGCCAACAGATCACGACTGTCCAATTTTAAGATGGGCCGTCCGTTACTGGCCAGCTTTCCGTAGGGGTCCAAGCGGTTGGCGAGACGCTCCGCCGCCTCAAAATGGGGCAACAGGATCAAATGGTGAACTTTCCGGGTTTTCCCCGCCTTTTTATAGATGGTACAGACCTCTCCCGCCAGAACAAACCGGACCGTCGGGGCCATCGGCAGATCCGAACCGGGCGGGAGCTCATAGGATGGCTTCAAACGCCAAAGGCCTTCTTCCGCTTCTTCCAGTTTGGTCCGGAGTTCAGCCCGCCATCCGGGATGGGTAAGATCGCCGGTCCCAACCAGCGTCAACCCTTTCCGTCGCGCCCAAAAGACCAGCTGTTCGGGGATGGCGTCTTTACTGGCGGCCATGGCGTAATGGGAATGGAGGTGAAGATCGGCCCAATATTGCATAAGATTAGCTCCTAGTCTGACTTTTTACTCCTTCCCGTATTATACCAGATTTCACCGGTAGAAAATGCCCGAATTAGGATCGGGCACAAAAATTCGGTCGTCGCTGACGCTGACGACCGTTCGGTTGGTTTGAAATACTTGATTGTTTTTTTACTCAACCGTTCGACAAAGGTTTCCTCGCAGTCAATAAACAAACTGCATTCCCAACAGTAGGCACTTAAAGAAGGAAACCGGCTTCACCGAATTCACCTGTTTCGTTTGTTTCGCCGACTTCAGCAGCTTCGGCGTCGGGCGGTCCCTCAGCCCCACCGGCTTCCGCCGCTACCGGTTCCAAATCCACCGCTTCCTCCTCTGTTTCCGCAACCACAACCGTATTTTCTTCCAAACTCCGGAGCGCGCTCGCCCTTTGCAGATATTCCTGGCAAAGCTCGTCAGCCACTTGCACCAGGTGTTTCACCCGGTCCCACGGTGGGCCTTCCGGTTGGAACTCCAAATTTTGCCCCGTCTCCCCTTGTCCCTTCAGTCCAAGCAAGGCTGTGTTTTCCCGGGCTAAGTGGTCGGTAACGGCTTCGGTTAATTCTTCACCCCAGCGCACAAATTCCCGGCCCGAATGGGGTCGACCACTGCGTAAGGGTTTGATGGTCGCCTCCAAATTCGCCAGCGCCGCTTTGATCCTTTCGTGATCACCCTGTAACCGCTCGGGCAAACCGTGGTTTAATTTGCGAAAGAGCGCAAAGGCGAACTCCTCTTCCCAACTCATGTGTTCTTGGGCTAGAAAATCCCGCCAAAAACGGAGCGTGTTATCTAAATGCACGATATTAACCCCCTTGGCTTTTTTCAGCCGTTCGTTCAGTTCCTTTTGGACCTGGAGTATTTCCTGAATTCCTTGGTGTTCCAGAGTGATTCGTGCCAAGTATTCCATCTTTCTCCCTCCTTTATTACCAAAATTCTCTCCCTTAGCAATTACTATCGACTCATTATCTTTTTTATGCTTAAAACCCGGTCTTTTCCATTAGAAAATACTTCTGGCCGACGCGACAACTAAAAAAAGACCCCACAGGGGTCTTTTGATCATAAACATTGAGTGGACCAACCACTTAAGACAGCTTTCTAACCACCAGCTCCTCTCCCCAAGCCGCAAAATCAGCCCGGTGGGAAAGGAGGATTACTTGCCGTTCAGCCGCGAGCAACTGCAAAGAAGCGCGGATATTGCTTAACCGTTCCGCATCACAGTTTAAGAACGGATCATCAAAAACAAAAGGTAAAACCGCCTCCGTAGCCAATAGATCGGCAATCCCTAAACGCAAGGCGATATAAAGCTGATCGCGGGCCCCGTAGCTTAGTTGGCCTGGCGCGACCGGCCGCCCATCAATAACGACCATGACCCGGAAGGCTTCATCCAGTTCCACCTGGCGCCCATTGACCCCGGTGATTCCCTGATAATATGTGGTGATCGCCCCCGCAAGCCGCCGACGGTAAGTACTCTGAAAATCATTGATCGCAATGGTTAATTCCTGATAAGCGAGGGTAAGCGCATCAGAAACTAGTTCCGTTTCGGCATGGCGCGCCGTAAGCTCCGCCAACTTTTCCTCGGCATGGGCGATATTCACCGGTTCCTGCCCTTCCAGTCGGGCCAACTCCGTAGTGAGATGGCGGATCTCATCATCAAATGCGCGTAATGCCGCTTGGGCACGGACTACTTCTGCCTGCCGCTGCTCGTAACCGGCCTCGATCGTTTCCGGATCGACGGCGGTTTCCAGTTGGGCCAGGCCCGGATGGGCCGCAACCAACTTCTGGCGCTCACTGAGCAGGGATTGCGCTTCCAGAAAAGCGTCGTCGCTTTTGGCTTCCAGATCCGCTAAAGTCTTAACACGCTGGATCGTAAGGATGTTCTGCAGAGCCGCGTCGGCTTTTTCCGCCTGTTGCCCCAGTTCCTGCCAGCAGCGCCAAAGGCGCTTCGCCTCTTGGTAATCACCGCCAGCTGCCTTCAGGAGCGGATCGATCTGGATCTTTAATGCTTCCTCCCTTGCCCGCAAGGCGGCCAATTGCTGCTGTTGCTTCGCCAGATACTGTTGGTTCGCCTCCTGCCGGAGCTGCCTCCGGTTTAGTTCAGCCCTGTGTTCCTCAAAAGCAGTGGCTTCCGTCAGTAACTGCTGCCACCAGCGGTCCGGTTTTTCCGCAAGCCAGGCCACCAGTTCTCCTAAAGAGATCAAGTCGGCGGTCGGGGCTACCACCTGAGCAAAGGAGAATAAATCAGTCCAACGCTCGTTCAAGAGGTGCGCCCCGTCCCCCAAAGGACAGGCGGCCACCGGACCAGAGTAGGTCCCCAGCTCACGGCGGCGCAAATCCTGCTGCCGCCGGAAGAGTTTTTCGCCTTCGGCCGACAAATGCTCCCACCGGCGGACAGCGGCCGCCAAGTCCGGATAGCGGTCCGTAAATGGCTTGATCAGGGCTTCGAATTCCGTTAGTTTCTGAGAAGCCGCTTTCATCTGTGCCTTTTTCTCCTCTACTTTCTGCTGGACTAGAGCCCGCGGCCCAGCGGGTAAAAACAAACGCCCCGCCAGATAACCGCCGACGGCACCAAGCAGCACTCCGCCCAACAACGAAAGGGGCATTCCGGCACGTCCGCCGGTCCAAAAGACCGCCAGCCCACCACCGAGCCCCATGGCAATGATCACGAAAACCAACCGGAGGTACCGCTGGCGGTCAAGCCGTCTGAGTTCCGCCTTGGCGTTTTCCCATTTCAAATTGGCATTTTCCAGCGCAAAGCGGAGAAAATCCCTCCGGGATTCATAAGCTTTTAACGTTTCGACCAGATCCACAGGAGCCCCTTTAAACAGCGGATACTCTTCATCCTGGACCTGACGGATTTCGGCCGCCGCGGTTTCCAGCTGCTCCCATTCAGCCCAGAACGCGAGCGCCTCTGCCGCTTGCTTTCGGCGTCTTTCCACCACCGTCGCCGGCTGGGAACCAAGGACCGACCAGTCGGGCCCGAAATTGTCCCCATTGTCCCCCTCGTCGGTCGGGAGGACCGCGCGCCTTTCCGCTTCCAACTCGGCAATTTCTGATTCAAGCCCGATCTTCTGCTGGGCAATGGCCTCCAGTTCACCAAGGAGTTCTGCGCTTTCGGGCGGTGCGGTTGGCCCCCAGGGAAACGCCGCCTTTTCTTCGTCAATCCGGCGCAGCGTTGCCTCTAATTCCCCCGCTTGTTCCCGACTCTTCTGGACTTGGGTATAGACCTTCCGCACCACCTCGTAATTCTGCTTCAATTGCCGCCACTGGTCCCAGAGGTCCAACATCCGTTCCTGAGCCGTCAGGTTTTCCTCTTGTCTTGCCCGGTCCTTCTCCTTTTCCCCCAGGCGCTTCCGGACCGCTTCCAATTGGTCAACAAGTTCGCGGTCCCGCTGGATCGCGTCTCTTGTGGCTTCAATCTCCGCCGCCAACTGTTCTAAGCGGCGGGGTTCAAAAGCATCCTTAACGGTAACCCCCCGGCGACCGGTAAAACGGGTTATCTCCCGTAATTCCTTGGCCAAATGGTCAGTGGCGTGTTTAAAGCCCACCCCAGTCCCAGAGAGCAGCTCTTGAACGCGAGCGTCAAGCTCATTGGCTTCCGGGAGGGGTTGGGTCAAACAAAAAGTGGCTTCGAACAGGTCCTGGGAATTAAGGCCAAATAATTCACGCAATTTCTCCTCATAGCGCTGATTACGCCGTTGGGCGCGGGGATTATGGGTCCCGCCGATAATCTCCCGGTACTCACCACCAACAAGCTGGGCCAGGGAGATCTGGTTGTTTTGGAAATTCCGCCGCAGGCGGTAGCTTTCCCCGTCCACCTGCCAGAACAACTCGCCCTCAAAACCCAGGCGATTGTCCCAATTCCGGTAACGGGCTTGGCCAAACACCGTGGGGTCGGTGGTCTGGGGTAAACCGAAAAGCAGGGCCGTCACCCCGGCCACCAAGGTTGATTTCCCGGTCTCATTCGGTGCCACATAGACATTTAGCTGATCCGCGAAGATAAATTCCGTTGTCTCCCGGCAGGGGCCAAATCCAGTCAGGCGTATCCGTTCAAATTTAACGTGGCCCACGAGCTTTCACCCCTTGTAAAGCCGCGATTACTTTCGCCATGGCCAGGTAATTTCGGCGTTGTTCTTCCGGGGTAGCGGCCGCCTCCATCCGTTTTAACATCCGTTGCAAAAAAGCCCCCCGCAAAGTCGGTTCTTCTGCCCACGCTTGGAGGATGGCCGGGTCGAGATAAGCCGTCTCATCCCGCACTTCGCAGTGATAATACTGTCGGTTCAGTTGCTCCGTCAGGAGCGTCCAGTCGGGTAAGAAAGAAAGCACGCCGGTAAACCGAAAATCCACCACCGCCTCGGGATCGGCCTTCTTTTTGAGCTCCTCTCCCAACTGATCCGCGTCCATCCCGGTCACGTCCAGCGCTACCTGGCGGTAAGGCCGGACCGGTACCGGTATTTTTTCGATCCGCGGAAAGCCCGCTCCAAGCTCGACTACGGTAAAGAATCCGGTCCCCGGATCGCTCAAATTCTTCCCCTCGACCATCCCCGGGTAGGCGATCAGGGTATTTCCCACCGTTTTTACCCGATGTTGATGGATATGACCGAGCGCCACATAATCATAACCAGCATCGGCTAAGCCCTGCGCCGATAGGGGGAGGCTGCGCTCGCCAGCCATCCAGTCCAAAGAACCATGAAAGACCGCCACATGCAGCCCATCTTCCGTTCCCCGGGGAAATTCCCGTAAAAGCTCCGTTCCACCGGTTAAACCCCCGGTATAGGCCAGACTATAGAGATAACAGGGCGTACCGCTAAGCGTCAGAACACCAACCCGTTCCGGCCGCGGGTTGGTAACTAAAAGGCCAGGCCACTCCCGGCCGTACTTACGATAAACCGAATCATGGTAAGTAATTTCATCGTGGTTACCGGGAACAGTCACCACCTGAAGGCCGGCACGCACCAACCGGTCCAATTCCTCCAGAACACCAACGACCAGGTCGGTCGAAGGGCGATGGGTCTCAAAAAGGTCACCAGCAATCAACACCAACTGGATCTGGGCCGCCGGATCAAGGGCCAGATCGACTGCTTTTTTTAATAAACCATCCCGTTCCTGTCGCCGTTCGACCTCCCGGCCCCCCCATTCTTGGGGTGCCCACCCGAGATGGAGATCGGCTAAGTGCAGACACCGAATCCGCGCCATAAAACCCCTCCGTTTTTTCCTCTTTCGTATATATTTTTGCAAAGCCGACCCCGATCCTTTTTTTCGCCAAACAAATGTTTGTAAAGGTTAAAAGAAAAAGTCCCACCTTTTTCAGGTAGGACTTTTCTTCACCCTTCAGGGATTGAAAATAAAAAAACCAGGATACCGTAGTCTGTTTTTTGACACCTATCCTTCGGATAGGTGGGTGATCGCATAAACGCTTCTACCATCCCC